>NZ_JBEZUT010000485.1:0-4503 GCF_040636595.1 Kitasatospora sp. NPDC036755 | reverse complement strand
GAACATCGTCGTCGGCCTGGCCGGCCTGCTCGACCTCGGGTACGTCGCCTTCCTCGGCGTCGGCGCCTACGCCGCCGCCCTGGTCATCGAGGGCTGCGACGGCGGCGGGCAGGGCGCGCCGAGGGTTTCGGGTGATCATGAAAGGCACGGCACAGGAATATCACCTGCCTGTCACACCAGTCACATGGGATTCTCATCCGCCTATCGGTGGAGGAGTCGGCGACGGCCTCCGGTCGGGCGCGCGGTGTGATTCCGCGCGGATCCGAACGGTGCCATGCTGAGGCCATGACAGAAAGCAGTGCGGTGGCACCGCTCCGTGAACAGGCGGAAACCGGCGGCCGGCGGCGGGAGTTGGCCGCGGCGACGGTCGGATCGGTCGTCGAGTCCTTCGACTGGAACGTCTACGCCGTCCTCGCGCCCTACTTCGCGGCCGACCTCTTCGGGCACGGCAAGCACGGCGTCAGCGGCGTCCTCGGCGCCTACGTCACCTTCGCCGTGGGCTTCGGCGCCCGACCGGTCGGCTCCTACCTGATCGGGCGGCTCAGCGACGGCCGGGGGCGGCGCTTCGCGCTCAGCCTCGGCATGGCGGTGATCGCCGCCGCCAGCCTCGGCCTCGCCGCCGTACCGGGCCAGCGCAGCATCGGGGTCTGGGCGGCGGTACTGGCCGTGCTCGCCCGGGTGGTGCAGGGTCTCGCCTTCGGAGGGGAGGCGCCGAGCGTGGCCGCGTACGTGACCGAGACCGCCCCGGCGCGGCACCGCTTCGCGTTCAGCTCGGTCTCCTACGGCGGCATCATCCTCGGCTCGCTGCTCTCCTTCGGCGTGCTCACCCTGCTGCTCCACACCCTCGGCAAGTCCGGTCTGGAGAGCGGCGGTTGGCGGTGGGGCTTCGTGATCGCCGCGCTGCTCGGACTGGCCGCCGTCTGGGTGCGGCGCCGGGCGCCGGAGAGCGCGGAGTTCCACCGCGCCCGGGAGCGCTCCGCCCGCACCGCTCGCCCGCCGTTCCTGCGGACGCTGCGTGAACACCGCTGGGCGGTGTTCACCGTCTTCCTCAACACCCTGGGCGGGACGGTCGGTTACTACTTCGCTCTGGTCTACCTGCCGCAGTACGCCGCCGCCTACCACGTGATCGACAAGGAGGACGCGGCCTCCTTCATGACCGTGGTGCTCGGCGTGGTGCTGGTCACCATGCTGCTCACCGGCGCCGCCGCCGACCGCTTCGGCCTGCTGCCGGTCGCCCGGATCGCCTTCGTCCTGCCGATCCCGCTGGTCGGCGTCCTGCTGGCCGGGCTGCGCCAGGGCTGGCTGCCGTTCCAGGCCGTCGCCGTGCTGCTGGGGATGCTGGTGGCCACGGTGCTCGGCACGCTCAACGTCTTCACCGGGCTGCTGTTCCCGACGGAGGTGCGGGCGGTCGGCCTCGGCGTCGTCAACGCGACCACCATCGCCGCGTTCGGCGGGACCTTCCCGCTGCTCGCCGAGTGGCTGGGCGACCGGCACTGGCTGGGCGTCATCCCGGTGTACGTCACCGTCTGCACGGCCGGCCCGGCCCTCGGGCTGCTGACGGCGATGCGGGTGCCCTCCTTCGTGGCGGCGACGGGCCGGGCGGAAGCCTCGGTTCAGCGGACACCGGGAACCGCCTGACGGACAGTCACCGGTTGTGGTTGAGTGGTCCGGACCAACGCGGAGCGGGGAGGGCGAGCGTGGACACGGACGCATGGGGTTCCGACACGGCGGACACCGGGACGGCGGGCGCCGCCGTCTCCGAGAGCTGGCTCACCGAGGCCGACTACGAGGCGCCGCCCGAGGTGGACCTGCGCATCGACCGGGCGCACTCCGCCCGGGTCTACGACTACCTGCTCGGCGGCAAGACCAACTTCCCGGCCGACCGCGAGGTCGGGGACCGCGTCCTGGCCGAACTGCCCGGCGTGCGCGCGGACGCCGCCGCCGCCCGGGCCGTGATGCACCGGATGGTCCGCCGGCTCGCCGAGGTGCACGGCGTGCGGCAGTTCCTGGACGTCGGCACCGGCATCCCCACCACGCCCAACCTGCACGAGATCGTGCAGGCCGTCGACCCGGCCTGTCGCGTGGTCTACGTCGACAACGACCCGATCGTGCTCGCCCACTCGCGGGCCCTGCTCACCAGCACCCCCGAGGGCCGTACCGCCTACGTCCAGGGCGACCTGCGCGAGCCGGAGCGGTTCCTCGCCGACCCGGGGGTGGCCGCCACCCTGGACCTGCGCGAGCCGGTCGCCCTGACGCTCGTCAACATCGTCCACTTCCTCTCCGACGAGGTCGCGCACCCGCCCGTCCGCAAGCTCCTGGACGCCCTGCCCGCCGGCAGCTTCCTCGCGCTCACCGCCGCGACCGCCGACCTCGCGCCGGAGCGCGCGGAGGTCGCCGACCGCCGCTACGCGGAGGCCGGGATCAGCCTGCACTTCCGCTCGCGCGAGCGGTTCGAACGCTTCTTCGCCGGGCTGGAGTTGGACGAGCCGGGCGTGGTCCTGGTCGACCGCTGGCACCCGGAGCCCGCCGAGGCCGCGGCCGCGGGCGAGGGCAAGGTCGGGCTGTACGGGGGAGTGGGCCGCAAGGAGTAGCCGGGCGCCCGCGCCGCGGCCGGATCCCGTTCGGTGGCCGGATCGAGTCTCCCGGTCGGCGCCGCCCCGACCATGCGATCGATCATCTCTGCCAAAACGATCGTCTTTACGTGCACATGTCATTAAAGTGACTGCCTGTCGAACCCCCCACTCGACAGGCGGAGTCCTCATGACCATTGCACGCAGGTCCATCCTCAAGGGCACCTCGGCGGCCGGAGCCGCCCTGGTGGCAGCGGGCACGACGGCGGCCGCGCAACCCGCGGCCGCCGCGCCGGCCGACGACGCGCCCACCAGCCCACTGCTGTTGACCACCCCGCACCGCGCGGGCACGGCCGGAGTGGCCGGACTGCACCTCCAGTTCGGCACCGACGCCGGCACGGAGATGACGGTCTCGTGGATCAGCCCCCAGTCCGTGCGCCGCCCCCAGGTCCGGTACGGCTCGACGGACGGCGGCCTCGGCCGGGTCGTCCAGGCCGAGACCCGCACCTACCGGGACTCGCTCGACAAGGCCGAGGTGTACGTCCACCACGCGCGCCTCACCGGCCTGCGCCCGGGCACCACCTACCTCTACAGCGCCGGCCACGACGGGGCCACCCCCGAGACCGGTACCTTCACCACCGCCCCGCGCGGACGCGCCCCCTTCACCTTCACCAGCTTCGGCGACCAGGGCGCGCCCAACCTCCGCCGCCGGATCACCTTCCCCGACGGCATGCCCTCCCCGCTCGGCAAGTACCCGGTGTACATGAGCAGCCAGGTCGGCACCGCGGCCTCCGCCGACATCGTCACCGCCGTCGAACGCGTCGGGCCGCTGTTCAACCTCATCAACGGCGACCTCTGCTACTCCTCCTACGCCGGCCGCCACGGCCAGAGCCGCACCGCGACCTGGGCCGACTGGTTCATCAGCAACAGCCGGTCCACCCGGCTGCGGCCCTGGATGCCCTGCGTCGGCAACCACGAGAACGAGGGCGGCAACGGCCCGATCGGCGCGCTCGGCTACCAGGCCTACTACTCCCTGCCCGACTCCTCGGCCTCCTCCGACGAGGAGACCCGGGGCCTGTGGTACGCCTTCACCGTCGGCTCGGTGCGCTTCATCAGCCTCGCCAACGACGACGAGGCCATCCAGAACTCCGGCGACATCTATCTGCGCGGCTTCTCCGGCGGCGCACAACGGCGCTGGCTGGAGCGGGAGTTGCGGGTGGCGCGGAGCAGCAGGTCGATCGACTGGATCGTGGTCTGCATGCACCACCCGATGGTCTCCAGCTCGAAGCACGGCGCCGGCAGCGACCTCGGCCTCCGGGAGACCTGGGGCCCGCTGTTCGACGCCTACGGGGTCGACCTGGTGGTCTGCGGCCACGAGCACTACTACGAGCGCTCCCACCCCGTCCGCGGCACCCTGCCCAACGACGCCCGCACCCCGGTGCCGACCGGCACCCGCACCGACATGGTCGACACCGGACGGGGCACCGTCCACATGGTCATCGGCGCCGGCGGCAACGCCGCCACCACCCAGGACGACCTCTTCGAGCAGCCCAAGGGCCGGGTGGTCATCGGGCTGGAGGACCAGAAACCGGGGATGCCGTACCGGGAGTCGATCTGGCTCACGGAGGACGCGCCCTGGGCCGCCGTCCAGGACCGCACCCACCCCCACGGCTTCGCGGCCTTCGAGGTCGACCCGGGAGACCGGCGCGGCGGCACCACCACGATGAAGGTCACCTACTACACCTTCGACGGGCCGCACGCGGACCTCACGCCGGTGGACGCCTTCACCCTGTACCGGCGGCGGACCGACGGCTGAGCACGTGAGCACGTGAGCGCCCGACCGCCCGGCCGCCCGTCAGGCGGGCGTGCGGTCGGTCGGGCGGTCGGGCGAGCGCGGGTCAGGCGCGGAACAGCCGGATGAGCGCGTCCCACC
>NZ_JBEZUT010000484.1:0-4530 GCF_040636595.1 Kitasatospora sp. NPDC036755 | reverse complement strand
GAACGGCGGCGGGTCGCTGCGGTGCCGGCACCGTCGGCCTGCTGGCGGATCTCCAGGGCGCGGGCGGAGGCGGTGAGTTCGACGGCCAGGATGCGGCCGAGGTTGGCCACCGCCTGGCGCAGCTTGCGCGCGGCCGACCAGCCCATCGACACGTGGTCCTCCTGCATCGCGGAGGACGGGATCGAGTCGACCGAGGCGGGGACGGCGAGCCGCTTGTTCTCGCTGACCAGTGCCGCCTGGGTGTACTGGGCGATCATCAGGCCGGAGTCCACGCCCGGGTCGTCGGCCAGGAAGGCCGGCAGGCCGTGCGAGCGGGCCTTGTCGAGGAGCCGGTCGGTGCGCCGCTCGGAGATGGAGCCGAGGTCGGCGGCGGCGATGGCGAGGAAGTCCAGCACGTAGGCGACCGGGGCGCCGTGGAAGTTGCCGTTGGACTCCACCCGGCCGTCCGGCAGCACCACCGGGTTGTCGACCGAGGCGGCCAGCTCGCGGGAGGCGACCAACCGGGCGTGCGTCAGGGTGTCCCGGCCCGCGCCGGCCACCTGCGGGGCGCAGCGGATCGAGTACGCGTCCTGGACCCGCGGCGCGTCGTCCTGGTGGTGGCCGGTGAGGCCGGAGTCCTTGAGGACGGCGAGCATGTTGGCGGCGCTCAGCGCCTGGCCGGGGTGGGGGCGGATCGGGGCGTGCAGCTCGGGGGCGAGCACCTTGTCGGTGCCGAGCAGCGCCTCCAGGCTCATCGCGGCGGTGATGTCGGCGGTGGTGAACAGGCGCTGGAGGTCGGCGATGGCCATGACCAGCATGCCGAGCATGCCGTCGGTGCCGTTGATGAGGGCGAGGCCCTCCTTCTCCAGCAGCTCGACGGGCTCGATCCCGGCGGCGGCGAGCAGTTCGGCGGCGGGCTTCTCGACGCCGTCCGGACCGGTGGCGGTGCCCTCGCCCATCAGGACCAGCGCGCAGTGCGACAGCGGCGCGAGGTCGCCGGAGCAGCCGAGCGAGCCGAACTCCCGGACGACCGGGGTGATGCCCGCGTTGAGCAGGTCGGCCATGGTCCGGGCGACCAGCGGCCGGACGCCGGTACGGCCGGAGGCCAGGGTCTTCATCCGCAGGAACATCAGCGCGCGGACCACCTCGCGCTCGACCACCGGCCCCATGCCGGCGGCGTGCGAGCGCACCAGCGAGCGCTGCAGCTGGGCGCGCAGCTCGGGGCTGATGTGGCGCACGGCGAGCGCGCCGAAGCCGGTCGACACCCCGTAGACGGGGCGCGGCTCGGCCGCGAGGGCGTCGATCCGCGCACGGGCGGCGGCCATCTCGGCCTGCGCGTCGGGTCCGATCTCGACCCGGGCGTTGCCCCGGGCGACGGCCAGGACGTCCTCGGCGCTGACGTCGGCCTTGCCGACCAGGACCAGCGGAGCGTCGGGGGCCACAGCACTGTGCATATCCATATACACCATCACATCAGGTGAATGAAGATATGACAACAGGTGCTCGCCATCCGGATTCTCCGCCCTCCGGACCGGCACCGCACACCGCGGCCCCCGCGCCACCCCCGGTCACCTCACTTCACGAGCTCGGCCTCGATGAGGTCCACCGCCCGGGCGGTGCCGCCCTCGGCGCGGCCGGCGGCGGACAGCTCGCGCAGCCGCTCGGCCACCGCCGGGTCGCCGACCAGCTCCAGCAGGGCGGAGCGCAGCGCCTCCGGGGTGGCCTGCTCGGTGTCCAGCCGGCGGGCGACGCCGAGGCCGACCAGGGCGTCCGCGTTGGCGAACTGGTCGGCGGCCTGCGGCACCGCGATCATCGGCAGCGCGTGGAACAGCCCCTCGCTGGAGCCCCCCATGCCCGCGTGGGTGACGAAGGCGTCCGCCTGGGAGAGCACCGACAGCTGCGGCACCCAGCGGTGCACCTCGACGGTGTCCGGCACCTCGCCGAGCCCGGCCAGGTCGGTGTGCTTGCCGACCTGGAGCACGGTGTGCCAGCCCGGCAGCGTGCCGAAGGCCTCGACGCAGGCCCGGTAGAACGCCGGGTGGTGGGTGAAGGCCGAGCCCAGCGAGACCAGCAGCACCTTCTCGGCACTGGCCGGCCGCTGCCACCGCCCCTGGTGGGCCCGGTCGCCGAAGCAGGGCCCGACGAAGGTGAAGCGCCGGTCGTCGACCCGGTCGGCGTTGGGCTGCAGGGCGCGCGGGACGAGCGCGACGCACCGCTCGGGGCGGCCCTTGAAGGCCTCCACGTCGCGCTCCACCGCGCCGGCCCCGGCCAGCCAGTCGGCGAACCGGCGGTAGTGCTCGGGGCCGCCGGGGCCGTTGCGGGTCGCCTCGAAGACGGCGGCCAGGTCCTCCTCGATGCCCTCCCAGCCGACGAAGGTGGACGACAGCTGCACCACCGGCACGCCGAACCGCTCGCCGAGGGCCCGCCCGGCGAACCCCGCGATGTCGTAGAGCACCAGGTCGGGGCGGTCGTCCTCGAAGGCCTCCAGCATGGCGGACCACGCCGACAGGGTGTCGTCCAGGAACACGTCCTGGATCGCCACCGGGTCCTCCGGCCAGCCGGCCGGGTCGTCGGCGAGCGGGAGCTTCGTCGAGTACGGGACGAGCGTGGCGCCGGTGGACTCGACGGTCTCCCGGAAGGAGGGGTCGTTGACGTAGCTGACCCGGTGGCCGCGGGCGACCAGCTCGGCGATCACGGCGAGGCTGGGGTTGACGTGGCCGTGGGCCGGTACGGAGACCATCAGGATGTGTGCGGGGCGGTTCACGGGCACCTCCGGGGGCAGCGACCAAGACGAGACGGATCGTCTCGCTTTTCTTGAGAAGACAATACGTCTCGTCTCGCCATCTCGTCTAGAATTTTTCCCATGGCTTCCAGAACCGCTCCCGACCCCGCCCGCCGCAGCGAACGCGCCCGCGCCGCCGTCCTCGCCGCCGCCATCGAACTCGTCTCCGAAGTCGGCTACGGCAAGGTCACCATCGAGGCGATCGCCGCCCGGGCCGGCGTCGGCAAGCAGACCATCTACCGGTGGTGGCCCTCCAAGGGAGCGGTCGTCTTCGACGCCTTCCTCGCCGCCGGCGAGCACGACGGCGGCCTCGCCCTGCCCGACACCGGCGACCTGGCCGCCGACCTCCGCGCCGTGCTGCGCCCCACCAGCGACGAACTCTCCGACCCGGCCACCGACCGCACCTACCGGGCGCTCGTCGCCGAGATCCTCAACGACCCGGCGCTGCACGACGAGTACCGCACCCGGCTGCTGGACCCCCTGCTGGAGGTCACCCGGGACCGCCTGCGCAGCGCCCGCGAGGCCGGCCGACTCGCCCCCGACGCCGACCTCGACCTCGCCGTCGAGCTCCTCTACGGCCCGATCTACTACCGCTGGCAGTACCGGCTCGGCCCGCTCACCCACGAGCACGCCGACCGCCTGGTCGACGCCGCCCTGCGGGCCCTCGACCCGCCTGCGGCTACCGGCGGTTCCGGCGCCTGACCCGGAACACGGCCACCACCGCGACCAGCACGCAGAGCAGCAGGACGACGGCGGCCCAGGTGAGCGCCCCGCCGACCCCGCCGTGCGAACCGTGCCGCGCCCCGCGCTTCTTCGACCTGGCGAGGGCGGACTCCGTGACCCGGTGCGCCCCGGCGGCGGTCCGCAGCTGGGGCGCCCGCTCGGGCACCGTCCGCACCGCCCCGGCCGTCCGCACCGGCGCCGACACCACCGCCGCCGCCGGGGCGGCCCCCGTCGCCACGCCCCCGAGCACCAGCACCCCGGCCACCGCCGGCCCCGCCCACCGTCCGCCCATGACCGAACCCCCGCTCCCCGAACGACCGCCGGCCCCCACCATCCACCGCCCGGGGGCACCCCGGTACCCCCGGTGCCCGACCGCGACCCGGCCGGAACACACCCGTCACCGAATCCGCACACCGGCGGCCCGGCCGCGCCGGCGGCCCCTCAGACCGCCGGCGGCGAGGCCGGCCCCGACAGTGCGACCGAGACCAGGGCGCGCATGGCGCAGGCGGCCTGCCCCAGCGGCAGGGTGGCGTCGTCGGCGAAGAGCTCCACCAGCCAGCCGCCGGCCGGGTTCTGGCCGCCCGCGGCGACCATGCCCCGGTAGCCGGAGACCACCAGCATCGCCTCCTCCGCCGGGTCGTTGCCGGCCGCGCCCGCCCGCAGGGCGAAGGCGCCGCCGCGGACGGCACGGCGGGTCATCGGGTAGTGGCGGAGGTCGAACACCGCGTCGGGGGCCTCGATCCGGGCCCGTTGGGTCTCGGCGCGGACGCTGCGGGGGCCGCTGGTCATCCGGTAGACGGCGTGCTGGGCGGTGCGCATCAGATGGGAGCCGGGCGGGACGTACGAGACCCACCAGCCGACGGCGTCCAGCAACCGGGCCGAGGCCTCGGCGACCACGACCAGCTTGCCGAGGGTGTCCGCCGGGTGGACGGCCCGGGCCGTGGCGGTCCGGTCGAGCGAGGTGAGCACCGCGGTGAGCAGCTGGCCCGGGTCGGCGCTGTGCGCGGCGCCGCGGAACCGCCGCCGGTCGCCCGCCCCGGCGCGGC
>NZ_JBEZUT010000483.1:0-4588 GCF_040636595.1 Kitasatospora sp. NPDC036755 | reverse complement strand
CGCCGGCTTGTGCAGCTTGGAGACCAGCACGATGGCGTGCACCCGCGTGGGCAGCACCACGTCGTCCGGCTCCTCGGCGGCGATGAGCTCGTCGGTGCGGTGCGGGACCCGCTCAGCCGAGCAGGAGGAACTTGGTGGCCGTGGACCCGCGGTAGAGGCTGCAATCGGTGTTCTGGGTGGTGCTGCTGTAGGTGAAGCCCCGGGGCACGTCACAGGCCCACAGGCCGCTCACCGGCTTGCGGAGGTGGAAGGCGTTGGACTGGCCGCCGCCCTGGGTGATGTTGCAGGCGGTGCCCCAGCTGATGTAGTCGTAGGTGAACTCCGGGGTGCCCACGCAGGCGGTGAGACCGTCCACCGGCTTGCGCAGGTGGTACTGGTTGGACGGCACGCCGCTGATCTCGCTGCACGCGAGGCCCCAGGTGATGGCGTCGTAGACGAAGCCGGGCGCGCTCTTGCAGGCCGTCAGGTTGTCGACGGGGGTCCGCAGGTGGAACTGCGGCGAGTTCCAGGTGCCGGTGCCGCTGCAGTTGCGGTTCATCGAGACCTGGTCGTAGACGTAGCCGGCCGGGATCTCGCAGGCCCAGGCGCCGTCGAGGCCGGTGGTGGAGGCACTCGCGGGGGCCGCCGTGACCGCGCCCGAGAGCAGCAGGGCGAGTGCGGCCAGTGCGGCGAGCAGCAGGCGGACGGGGCGGGGACGTGTGGTGGGCATGGCTCTCCCAGGGTCGTGGCCGGTGGGGGCGTGCTGCGGGAACGGTTGAGCTGGTGCCAACGTACGGGCGGGCAGCCGGAGTTGCGGCCCGCCGACGGTTCTAGCACGACGGCGCCGCGGCCACCCGGGGAACCGGTCGACTCGGGCGGATCCGTGGAACCTCGGCCGGAACCCGCCGCCGACACGGCGGCTCCCGGCGGTGTCCCGGCGGTGTTCCGGTGGTGTGTTCCGGCGGTGTGTTCCGGCGTCAGTGGGCGCCGAACACCCGATGGGTGAGGGTGGCGATGAGCCCGGCGACCTTCACCTCGACCACGACGTCGCCCCGGGTCCACGTGGTCGTCGCGTCGTCGGGTGCGCCGAGCGCGTTCAGCACGGCCACCGACAGTCTGTCGCGGTCCTTCACCTCGGGGATGAAGGCCACGAACCCGAGTTCGCCCCGGCCGTTGAAGGAGTACTGGGTGTGCATCTCGATACCGCAGAACGCCTCGGGGCCGGTGCCGGTCAGCCACCACTCGTCCCGCTGGTGCGCCTTCGGGAAGCGGGCGCGGAACTGTGCGACGGTCGCTCCCCAGGGCAGGCCGTTCCAGCCCTCTTCGAGCCCTGTCGGGCTCGCGTCGGCCGGGGCCGGGGCGGCCGGGAGCGGGTCCGTCGGTCGGCCGCGCCGGAAGGCGAGCCGCGACAGGCCGCGTCGGCGCGGGGGCGGCTGGGGGCCGACGGGACGCCCGGGTCCGGCGTCGGCCGGGGCCGCGGCGTCGCGCACCATCGTGGTGACCGGCTCGGGCAGCCAGTCCCGGTCCGTGCCGGTTCCGGTGAAGGCACGCATGATGTCGGCCGTCGTGGGCCGGGCGGTCGGGTCCTTCGCCAGGCAGGCCGCCACCAGGCCGCGCAGCTCGTTGTCGGTCCCGGACAGGTCGGGCTCCTCCTGGGTGATCCGGTACATCACGGCGACGGCCGGCCCTTCGCCGTCGAACGGGGAGGTGCCCGTCGAGGCGAAGGCGAGCACCGACCCGAGGGAGAACACGTCGCTGGCCGTGGTCACGGAGGCGTTGCCGCGCGCCTGTTCCGGGGACATGTAGGCAGGTGTGCCGCGTACGGCCCCGGTCGTCGAGTGCGCGGTGGCGTCCAGCGCCCGGGCGATGCCGAAGTCGATGATGCGCGGCCCGTCGGCGGCCAGGATGACGTTTCCCGGTTTGAGGTCGCGGTGCACCAGGGCGCACTCGTGGATGACGCTCAGCCCTTCCGCCAGCCCGGCCGCCAGCACCCGCAGAGTCGCGGTCGGCAGCGGCCCGTGGGCGGTGACCGCGGCCTGCAGCGTGGGCCCGGGCACGAAGGCGCTGACGACCCAGGGGCGGTCCGCGTACGGGTCGGCGTCGACCACCTGGGCGGTGAAGAAGCCGCCCACCCGCCGGGCCGCCTCCACCTCCTGGGCGAAGCGCCGGCGGAACCCCTCGTCGTGCCCGTACGGCGCGTGGACCAGCTTCACCGCCACCGGCCGCCCGCCCGGGGTGCGTCCCAGGAACACCTGCCCCATCCCGCCGGCCCCCAGCCGTCCCTCCAACCGGTAGGCGCCTATCCGCTCAGGGTCGCCCGGCCGCAACGCTTCCATCGACTCTCCCCGTCTTCCGGCGGCATCCCCCGGATGCTTTCAGACGCGGACGCGCCACCGCTCGGGAATCCGCCAACACCCCGAGCCGTGGCGCGACTTGGGCAGAGGTCACGCCGAGCCCCGGCACCGCTCGGCGGATCGCCCCGCGGATCGCCGCGCGGATCGCCCGGCGGGCATCGCGGACGGCGGCTCCGCGGGAGCGGAGGAGGGGCGCCGCGATGCCGGTGCGAGGAGCCGTCCCGTCAGCGCGTCACGGGCCAGGACAGGCTCGAGGTCAGCTTCTCGCGCAGTGCCGGGTCCGTGACGGCCGTGGTCGGGTCGGTGGCGACGGCGGTGAGCAGGTGCGGGCGCCAGCGCGGCCCGGTCAGCTTGAGCTCGGACAGGTCGAGCGCGGTGCGGCCGGCCAGCCGGGGCTGCTCGCGCCCGTCCAGGTACCAGCGCAGCCCGGTGCCGGGCACCGGGAGGTCCACGGTGAGGCGGTCCGCGGCGGTGAGCGGACTGCCGCCCGCGGTGCGGCTGGTGAGCGGGGTGGCGTGCCGGTAGAAGCCCGCGATCATCGCCTCGCGCCCGGGCAGATTGAACTCCCGCCCGAGCGAGCGCATGATCGAGTTCTCGGTCGGCCGGTAGAGCCCGGTGGGGAAGTAGCCGCCGCCCTCGTACGCGCCGACGGTGCCGCCGTCCGGCGAGGCCTGGCCCAGCCAGCGCGCCCACTTGGAGCCCTGCTGCCGCATCCGGTCGGCGGTCAGGGTGCTGATGTTCGGTTCGACGGGTTCGGCGCCCTGGTACGTCCCCTGGCCGTCGTACGCGTACTCGTCGGCCAGCTTGCCCAGCGAGTGCCCGGTCTCGTGCACCGCGATCTGCCCGGCCTTCGCGTTGCCGCCGGCCACGGTGGCGATGCCCTCGTAGCCGAGCGGCGACTTGATGTCGTTGTAGCCGGCGCCGCCGTACTTGGCGGTGTTGGCCACCACGAGTACCAGGTCCGCCTGCGGGGCCTTCGCGGCGTAGGCGTCGACGGCCTTCTCGTCCACGCAGAGCAGCCGCTCCACGCCGTCGCACCAGAAGTACGAGCCCAGTGCGGTGTGCCGGACGGTCGCCTGGTCCGGGTCCCCGGTCACCCCGGACTCGGGGGAGACGGCGGACACCGCCCAGACGTTGAACAGCGCGCGATAGGTGGCGTAGGGCTCGACGGACGTCATCTCCTGCCACTTCCGGGCCGCGTCCGCGCGGAACTTCTCCTGCTCCTGCGCGGTGTACCCGTCGCCGATCACGACCACGTCCAGTTTGGCGGCGGGCTCCCCGTTGCGGACCAGTGCCGTCACCTCGCCGTCGCCCTGTATCGGCGCCACGCCCTGGGGGCGGCCGGCGAGGTAGGGGGAGGCCGACGGCGCTTGGGCGCGGGAGATGCCGCCGTCCTCGGCGAACACCTCCACCTGACGGGTCGCCGCTGTGCCGCCCGCGGGGAGGCTCGTCGGTGAGTCGTCCGCGGGGCGACTCCAGGCCGGTGCGGTGCCCAGGGCGGGCCCGGCGAGTACGGCAGCGAGCAGGGCGGTGGTGATCCTGGCGGTGGTGCGGTGCACGGGTATCCTTCCGGAGGGAACGGTCTGTGGCCCGCCCCCTTCCCATGTCGAGGACCTGACAACCCTGCCTCAGTGCGGGTGGCCGTTCGAGCGGTGCAGGTGGTCACGCCCCTCCGCATCGGTGAACTCGACCTCGAACGACAGGCCCATCCCCTCCAGCGCCGCGAGGAGAACGCCGACGCGGTCCGGATCCACGAACCCCGCGAAGGTCACCGGACGCACCGGCAGGATCTCCAACTCGGCGAAGGTGCACTCGACTTCGTACTCGGTCCGGCTCGACAGCCGGACCCGCCAACCGGCGCCCCGGAACAGCTCGGCCGCCCGCCGCGCGTCGGCGGCCGAGGGCAACGACCCCCAGACGTTGTGGCCGAGGTCCAGGCGGGCCAGGGCGGCGCCGTCCAGCCGGGGCCCGTCCGTTCCGGCGGTGGAGAAGCTCATACCGGACGGTACCAGCCGGCGCGACCGCCCCCGCAAGCGGAATTCCGCGCGGACCGGCCCCTGCGGCCACCCCGGATGTGCCCCCGGCAAAAGGAGACGGAAAGCGCGATGAGCCGGAAGCACTTCGAAAGTGCCCGGCTCATTCACGGTTTTCGATATGCGGGTCTCGTTGTGGTGTTTGTGGTTAGGGGAAGATGTTTTGGCCGGGGGTGAGGGTGTGGGTGGGGTCGTAGGTGTTTTTGGCGTTGGTGAGGGTGG
>NZ_JBEZUT010000482.1:0-4634 GCF_040636595.1 Kitasatospora sp. NPDC036755 | reverse complement strand
ATGGGCGAGCAGGTCGGCGAAGCCCAGCTGATCTACAACTGGGAGGCCCTGCCGGCCGACTCCCGGATGCCCTCCGGGTGCGGGCGGGGCCGCCGCGTGTTCGGATGGCCGGGTGCCCGCCGCCGGCATTCCCCCCGCTCTCCCGGACGTCCTGGTCACCTCCCGTCCGCTGGACGAGTACTGCGCCCTGTTCGGCCTCACCCGGGCCCGGCTCGCCGCCCTGCCCGGCCCACTGCTGGACTGCCCCGGCGGTGCGGCCGGCCTGGCCGCCGAGGCGCGCGAGCTGGGCTGCCGGGTGATCGCCGCCGACCCGGTGTACGCGCTGCCGCCGCCCGCGGTCGCGGACCGCGCCCTGGAAGCCCGCGCGGCGATGGCCGCCGCGATGGCGGCCCGCCCCCAGCTCTACCCCTCGCCCCGCCCGTACCGGCCCGAGCGGTACCTGCGCAGCTGGGACCGCGCCCGGCGGCTGTACACCGCGGACTCGGCCGCCCACCCGCAGCGCTACGTGGCCGCCGCACTGCCCCGGCTGCCCTTCGCGGACGGCGCGTTCGCCCTCACCCTGAGCGGGTACCTGATCTTCGCCTACCCCGAACTCTTCGGTCAGGAGCTCCAGTTGGCGGCGCTGACCGAGCTGGTCCGGGTCACCTCGCCGGACGGCGAGGTCCTGGTCCAGCCACTGAACGACGGGCAGGGCCGCCGCTGCGGCCACCTCGGCCCGCTGCGGCGGGCGCTCGGCGAGCGCCGGATCGCCAGCGAGATCCGCCGCTGCCCCGGGCCGGTGGACGGCCGGACCCGGCGGGTCCTGGTGCTGCGGTCCGCCGACCGCGGGCGCCGGGCCGCTCGGTGACCGGCCCGGCGTGTGGCGCGAGGTGCGGCGCGGTGTGTGGCAGGCCGGGTGGCTCGGGCGTCGGGTCCGCGGGCGATTATGTAATGGTCACTGCTCCGGTTGACCCCTATACTCACCCGCATGATCGAGACGACCATCCGGCGGGCCGGCGCGGCCGACGCCGACCGGCTCACCGCACTCATCCAGGCCTCCTCCACCTACCACGGGGCGTACTTCGCGATGATCGACGGGTACCGGGTGACACCGGACTACGTCGCCCGGCACGAGGTGTGGATGGCCGTGGACACCGAGGGCGACCGCCTGCTGGGCTTCTACGGGATGATCCGCGAACCCGCCGAGCTGGACCTGATGTTCGTCGCCGACGAGGCGCAAGGACTGGGGATCGGCCGCCGGCTGATCGCCGACATGCTCGACCGCGCGCGCGAGGCCGGGATCGAGGGCGTCAAGGTGGTCTCCCACCCGCCGGCCGAGCGCTTCTACCTGGCGGTGGGCGCCGAACGCGTCGGCACCTTCCCCGCGCACGGGAACATCACCTGGGACCGCCCCGAACTGCTCTTCACTCCTTAGGAGTTCACCTCGGCACCGGGCGAAGCCGGCTGCCCCGGCGAGGCCGGTCGGCCCGGCGGGCTCGGCTGGGCCGGTACCACCGGTGCGGTCCGCGGTACGGCCGGCTCCGGCACGAGGGGCAGCACCGGGAGCCGGGAGAGGATCTTCTCCGCCAGCCAGCTGCGGTCCGACCCGTACGGGATGCCCCGCGGGTCGGCCAGCTGTGCCGCCACCGCGTCCCGCAGCCGCTGCTCCCCGGCGGCGGGCAGCCGGGACAGCAGCCCCCGGGCGGCCAGCAGCGCGTGGTACTGCTCGAAGCCCGAGTGCGGGTGCTCGATCGCGTCCAGCACGCTCGACAGGTCCGCCAGCGCCGGGTCGCCCTGCATCAGCGCGAGCGCCTGGATCCGCCGGCCCTCGGAGCCGTCCGCGAAGAGGTCCCGCACCTGGTCCGCGGTGAGCGCCGAGCGCCGCGCGGTCGAGCGGACCTCGGCCACCACGCCCTCCGGCCCGGCCGGCGCACCGGAGGAGGGCGGCAGCTGGCCGGCCAGGGCGGCCGGGCGCTGCGCGCTGCCGCCCAGCAGTCCGAGCTGCTGCATCGCGCGGACCCGCAGGTCGTCCGCGCCCACCTTGTCGCCGTGCCGGTCGCGGTCCTGCCCGGCGAGGAAGAGGTCCAGCGCCTGGTCGGTCTCGGTCAGCGCCTGCGGCAGCGCCAGCCTGGTCACCAGCCAGCCGGCCAGGAAGCCGAAGACCAGGAAGTACAGCACCAGCGCCGCCGCGAACGGCGCCACGCCCTCGCCCCCGCCGAGCGCGGGCGCCAGTGCCGCGCCGAGGTCGTGCATCCGCTCGCCGAGCGAGCCGAGCTGGGTCAGCCCGACACCCAGCAGCACCTTGGTCAGCCAGTCCGAGACCTGCTCCAGATTGGTGTTCGGAGCGTAGGAGCCCTGCGGCTCCCCGGCGCCGGCGCCGCCGCGCACCCGGGGCACCCCGAACAGGAAGCCCAGCGCGCCGCCGAGCACCACCGAGGCCCCGACCACCACCAGCCCGCCGCCGAGCGCCTGCCAGGCGTGCTCCCGGCCGAGCGAGAACAGCAGCAGTCCGACCAGCCCCGTGCCGGCCAGCACCCCGGTGGCGCCCCACTGCGCCCTCCGCGGCGCCGTCCCGGCGTTCAGCCGCCGTGCCTTCGCCATCGCCCACCCCCTGTGTCCGCGCCGCTCCGCTCCGGAGTCCGCGCCGACTCTAGCGTCGCGGCCCCGCCGCGGAAACGCGGACGGCCCGCAGGCTGCTCCTCCGCGCCGGCCCGTGCACTGGCCAGGCGCCGAGGCACCGGGGATGTTCCGGTGGGCCTGCGGGCCGGGTGACTGCTGTGGATTTCGCCTGCCGGAGGCCTGGGGCCTCACCCTGCGCAGGCAGGGGCGGCTCTAGCGAGCAGCCACCTCACGCATCCTGATGGAACTCAATTCAGGATCACCTCCCTTCAGTGTGCTGCCAGCCTAGGCAGCCCCCGGCGGGAGGGCAACGGATTATTTCGCGGTGCCCGCGTCCGCCGTTCAGCCGGTCTTGAGCTGGTCCTTGAACTTGGTGAAGTCGACCGTGTTGTCGGCGGCCGGGGGCTGGACGGTCAGCGGCTTGTCGAACTCGCTGAAGTCGATCTTGCCGTTGCCGTCCTTGGCGCCGGTGTGCTCGATCCGCACCGGGTACGGCTTGCCCTCGGTGGCGATCTGGAGGGTCGAGACCTCGCCCTTGGAGTCGGTGGTCTTCAGGCTGAAGGTCTTCACGCCGTTGACGTTGCCGGCGGAGCCCTTCTCGACCTTGTCGCTGCTCTTGCCCTCGGCGATCTTCTGGCCGAAGTCTGCCAGGTTGCAGACCTTGGTGAGGGAGCCCATCGACGGGTCGCTCTCGAAGCCGGTCAGGTAGCGGCCCTTGAACAGCTCGGCGGCCTTGGCGCCGTCCGGGCCGCCCACGTTGGTCCAGAAGTCCTTGTCCGGCTTGACGTACGAGGTCTTGCCGTCGCTGATGATCTCGAACTTGCCCAGGCCCGGCATCCCCATGGTGCCGGTGCACTGGCTCTTGTTGTCCATCGACAGGTTCATCTCCATCGCACCGTTGCCGGTGTCGACGGTGCCGGCCAGCTTGAGGGAGGTCGCGGAGGCCAGGGCGTCCTTGGCCTGCTTCTGGATCTCCTGGGCGCTGAGCTTGTCGGTGTCGAGCTTCTGCGCGGAGCCCGCCTTGGCGTCGCCGGCCTTCCCGTCGCTCTTGGTGTCGCCGCACGCGGCGGTGCCGGCGGCCAGGACGAGACATATCGCGGCGGTGCTGACCAGTCGCTTCGACAGCATGTGGTGCTTCCTGTCCGGGGTGGCACGAGCGGCCCGAGCACCCCCAATCGGATGAATTTTTCCTCAGTATGGTTCAGGGCCCTGACAGGGGATCATCAGACAGGCCGCTGTTACAGCTTCGTGGCAGGACCGTGCCCCGCCGGAGCCCGGACACGCGAAAGGCCCGGAGGAAGAATCCTCCGGGCCTTTCGGCTACTGAGTAGCGGGGACAGGATTTGAACCTGCGACCTCTGGGTTATGAGCCCAGCGAGCTACCGAGCTGCTCCACCCCGCGTCGGTGAACACAACAATACGGGGAAGTCGCCGAGATGGGAAATCGCCTCCTCAGGGCACCCCGGCCACCCGCCGCCGACGGGGCGCCGCGTGCCGGGCCGTACGGCACCTCGCCCAGGCCGCGAAGCAGACCAGGGCGGTGAAGCAGGGCACCATCAGTGCCCCGTACACCACCAGGAAGCCGTCCGTGCCGAGGTCGGCGGCGGCGTTCCAGGTGCCGTGCAGCACCATCGCCAGCAGCAGCCCGGCCGGCACCGCCAGCCGGGCCAGCCAGCGCCGCGAGGTGGTGAGGGCGACGGCCAGGCCGATCCCGGTGAGCGCGGTGAACAGCGGGTGGGCGAAGGGCGAGAGCAGGGCGCGCAGCACGAAGGTCTGCACGGTGCTGTCGAAGTCGCGCAGGCTGGGAGGGTCGCCGAGGCCGATGCTGTCCAGCCGCTGCCGCTGGTCGCTGCTGAAGGCCCGGCCCAGGTAGAGGGCGTTCTCGGTGAACGCGAAGCCGCAGGCGGTGATCCCGCCGAGCACCATTCCGGCGGCCAGGGTGCGCGGCCGGGAGCGGTGGTGCGGCGCGCCGGAGGGCGGGGCCGGGCGCAGGTAGGGCAGCGGCCGCAGGTACGGGCGCAGCCGCCGGCGGCCGC
>NZ_JBEZUT010000481.1:0-4639 GCF_040636595.1 Kitasatospora sp. NPDC036755 | reverse complement strand
GGCGACGGTCGCCTCGGCGCCCGACTCGGCCAGCTCGGCGACGAGTTCGGCCGCGCCGGGGGCGTCGGGGCCGCGGCGGCTGGTGAGCAGCAGGCGGCGCACGCCGTGCTCGGTGGCCAGGTGCCGGGCGACCAGGGCGCCCAGCCCGCCGGTGCCGCCGGTGACGAGGACCGTTCCGTCGGTGCGCCAGGGCGCGGGCCGCTCGGCGGACGGCTGGGGGAGCGCCGCCAGGCGCGGCAGCCACAGCTCGCCGGCGCGCAGCGCGGCCTCCGGCTCCCCGACCAGGGCGGCCACGGGCACGGCGGCGGCCGAGGCGTCGGATCTGTCGGTGTCGAGCAGCAGGAAGCGGCCCGGGTTCTCGGCCTGCGCGGCCCGGACCAGGCCCCAGATCGGGGCGGTCACCGGGTCGACCGGGCCGAGCGCGGTGGCGCCGTCGCCGCGGTCCTCGCGGACGGCGACGGCGTCGCGGGTGAGCACCACCAGCGTCGAGGCGGCGAACCGCTCGTCGGCCAGCCAGCGCTGGACGGCGGCCAGCACGGTACGGGCGGTCGCGCGGGCGGCCTCCGGCACCGGCCCGTCGGCCGCGGTGACCGGGAGCAGGACCAGGGCCGGCACGGCGTCCGTCCCGGCCGCCGCGTCCAGGGCGTCCAGCCGCGGAAGGGCCCCGGCGACGGGCCGGTCGGTGGAGGCGCGGTCGGCCGCGGAGCGGGACCACTCCGTCCGGAGCAGCGAACCGGTGTCCGCGCCGGGGGCGGCGGCCAGCTGACGGACCGACACCTCGCGGGTCACGATCGTGCCGACCGTGGCCACCGGGCGGCCCTCGGTGTCGGCGATCCACATCGCGGCCGCCTCCTCGCCGCGCAGCCGGCGCAGGTGGACGCGGACCGCCGGGGCTCCGGCGGCGTGCAGGGTCACGTCGTTCCAGACGAACGGCAGCAGGGTCGCACCGCTGCTCCCGCCGCTCTCGTCGAGCAGGTCGGCGTGCATGGCGGCGTCCAGCAGGGCCGGGTGCAGCCCGAACGCGGCGGCGTCGGCGTGGGCCTCGGTGGGCAGCGCCACCTCGGCGAACACGTCGTCACCCTGGCGCCAGGCGGCCTTCAGGCCCTGGAAGGTCGGACCGTAGCCGTAGCCGCGGCCGGCGATCCGCTCGTAGGCGCCCCGCACCGGTACGGCGGTGGCGCCGTGCGGCGGCCACTGGGCGAGGTCGAAGCCGGGGGCCCCGGCGGGGGCGGTCAGCACACCGGTGGCGTGCCGGATCCAGCCTTCTTCGGCCGGGCCGCGGCGCGAGTGCACGGTCACCTGGCGGGCGCCGGAGGCGTCGGCGGCCGCCACCACGACCTGGATCGCCACTCCGCCCTGCGGCGGCACGATCAGCGGTACTTCCAGGGCCAGCTCCTCGATCCGGCCGCAGCCGATCCGGGCGCCGGCCGAGACGGCCAGCTCCACGAAGGCCGTGCCGGGCAGGATCAGCCGGCCCAGCACGTCGTGGTCGCCCAGCCAGGGCTGGGCGGAGACCGACAGCCGGCCGGTGAGCACCAGGCCGCCGTTGTCCGGCGTGGCCACGACCGCGCGCAGCAGCGGGTGTTCGGCGGCCTCCAGGCCGGCATCGGCCATGACGGCGGCGTCGGCGCCGCCCTCGGCGTCGATCCAGAACCGCTTGCGCTGGAACGCGTAGGTGGGCAGTTCGGGCAGCTCGCGGGGCGTGCCGGTGATGTCCAGCGCGCCGAGGTGGGCGGCCCAGTCGACGGGCGCGCCGGCGGTGTGGAGGGCGGCGAGGGCGGTGAGGAGGGTGGTGTTCTCGTCGCGGTCGCGGCGCTGGGCGGCGATCGAGGTGACGGTCCCGGTGGCGGCGTCGGTGTCGAGGTCGTCGAGGGTCTGCCGGGCCATGGCGGTGAGGACGGCGTCGGGGCCGATCTCCAGCAGGGTGGTGACGCCGTGGTCGGTCAGGGTGCGGACGGCGTCGGTGAAGCGGACGGCGGCGCGGACCTGGTCGACCCAGTACCGCGGTTCGGTCAGTTCCGTGGAGACGGCGGCGCCGGTGACGGTCGAGACGACCGGGACGGTCGGTTCGTGGTAGGTCAACCCGGCGGCCACGGACTCGAATTCGGCGAGCATGGGCTCCATGAGCGCGCTGTGGAAGGCGTGCGAGACACGGAGCCTGGAGGTGCGGCGGCCCTGGGCGGCGAAGCGCTCGGCGAGCGCCTCGACAGCGGTGGCTTCGCCCGAAATGACCACGGAGCGCGGCCCGTTGAGGGCGGCGATGTCCACGCCGTCGGTCAGGTGCGAGGAGATCTCGTCCTCGGTGGCCTCGACGGCGGTCATGGCGCCGCCGCCCGGCAGGGACTGCATCAACGTGCCGCGTGCGGCGACGAGTCGGGCGGCGTCCGGCAGGGACCAGACGCCGGCGACGTGGGCGGCGGCGAGTTCGCCGATGGAGTGCCCGGCGAGGTAGTGCGGCTGGACGCCCCACGACTGCAGGAGCGCGAACAGCGCGACCTCGACGGCGAACAGCGCGGTCTGGGTGTACGCGGTCCGGTCGAGGAGGTCGCTGTCCTCGCCCCAGATCACCTCGCGCAGCGGCCGCTCCAACCACCGGTCCAGCTCCGCGCAGACCTCGTCGAAACGCGCCGCGAACACCGGGTGGGCCTCGTACAACTCCCGGCCCATGCCGAGGCGTTGCGCCCCCTGGCCGGTGAAGAGCAGCGCGAGCCGCCCCTCCCGTACGGCTCCGACCGCCCCCGCCGCCGGAGCCGTTCCGGCGGCGACGGCGTCCAGGCCGTCCAGCAGCCCCGGCAGGTCGACGCCCAGGACGACGGCCCGGTGCTCCAGGGCGGCCCTGGTGGTGGCGGAGGCCAGTGCGACGGCGGGCAGCAGCCCGGGTTCGGCGGTGGCGAGCAGTTCGCGCAGCCGGGAGGCCTGGGCGCGCAGGGCCGGCGCGGTGCGCGCCGACAGCAGGACCGGCAGCCCGGCCGCCGGCACGACCGGCGAGCCGGTGGCGGCGGCCGTGGGCTCGGCCGCCGGGGCCTCCTCGACGATCACGTGCGCGTTGGTGCCGCTGATGCCGAAGGAGGAGACACCGGCCCGGCGCGGGCGCCGCCCGCGCGGCCAGTCCCGGGCCTCGGTCAGCAGCTCGACCTCGCCCGACTCCCAGTCGACCTGCGGGGACGGCTGCCCGGCGTGCAGGGTGCGCGGCAGGACGCCGTGCCGCATCGCCTGGACCATCTTGATGACGCCCGCGACGCCCGCCGCGGCCTGGGTGTGCCCCAGGTTGGACTTGATCGAGCCCAGCCACAGCGGTGCCCCGCCGTCCGCGCGGTCCTGGCCGTAGGTGGCGAGCAGCGCCTGGGCCTCGATCGGGTCGCCGAGGGTGGTGCCGGTGCCGTGGCCCTCGACCGCGTCCACGTCGGCGGGGGTCAGCGCGGCGGCCGCCAGGGCCTGTTCGATGACGCGCTGCTGGGAGGGGCCGTTGGGGGCGGTGAGGCCGTTGGAGGCGCCGTCGGAGTTGACGGCGGAGCCGCGGAGCAGGCCGAGTACCCGGTGGCCGTGGCGGCGGGCGTCGGAGAGCCGCTCCAGCAGCAGCAGGCCGACCCCCTCGCCCCAGCCGGTGCCGTCGGCGTCCGCGCCGAAGGACTTGCAGCGGCCGTCGGGGGCCAGTCCGCGCTGGCGGCTCATGTCGACGAAGGTGTCGGGGGTGGACATCACGGTGACGCCGCCGGCCAGGGCCAGCGAGCACTCGCCCTGGCGCAGCGCGCGCATCGCCCAGTGCATCGCGACGAGCGAGGAGGAGCAGGCGGTGTCGACGGTGATGGCCGGGCCCTCCAGGCCCATCGAGTAGGCGACGCGGCCGGAGACGACGCTGGCGAGGCTGCCGTTGCCGAGGTATCCGGCGACCTCCTCGGGGACGCGGCCGATCCGGGTGGCCCAGTCGTGGTACATGACGCCGGCGAAGACGCCGGTGTCGCTGCCGCGCAGCGAGAGCGGGTCGATGCCGGAGCGTTCGACGGTCTCCCAGGCGGTCTCCAGCAGCAGGCGCTGCTGCGGGTCCATGGCCTGGGCCTCGCGCGGGCTGATCCCGAAGAACTCGGCGTCGAAGTCGGCGGCGTCGTAGAGGAACGAGCCGTCGCGCGAGTAGCTGCGGCCGGGGTGGCCGGGCTCCGGGTGGTAGAGGTCCTCGTCCCAGCCGCGGTCGGCCGGGAAGCGGCCGACGGCCTCGCGGCCCTCGGCGACCAGACGCCAGAGTTCCTCGGGCGAGCCGATGCCGCCGGGGTAGCGGCAGGCCATGCCGACGATCGCGATCGGCTCGTCGTCCAGGGCCCGGGCGGCGGGGACGGCCGGTGCGGCGGCCGTCCGGGCGGGGGGGCCGGCGATCCGCTCGGCGAGGTGGCGGGCGAGCGCGTCCGGGGTGGGGTGGTCGTAGACCAGGGTGGCGGTCAGCCGCAGTCCGGTCGCCGTGGTGAGGCGGTTGCGCAGTTCGACGGCGGCGAGCGAGTCGAAGCCGATCTCGGTGAAGGCCCGGCCGGGGCTGACGGCGGCGGCGCTGTCGTGGCCCAGGCCGATCCCGATGCTGCTGGTGGCGGCCGTGCTGGAGGCGGCGATCGCCACTCCGTCCAGCTGGCCGATCGACTGCCGCATCTCGACG
>NZ_JBEZUT010000480.1:0-4658 GCF_040636595.1 Kitasatospora sp. NPDC036755 | reverse complement strand
CGCGCAGCGGGGTCACCGCGACGCCGGGGCGCAGCCGGGGCCGGGCGGCAGCCGGTTCGGCCGTCATGCCGCCCCCTCTGTCACGCCTGCCGACTCCCCGGCGCCCGCCGTCTCCGGGGCGCCGAGCAGCGTCTGCCAGCGGTGCCCGGTCAGCTCGGGCACGCTGCGCACCAGCAGGTGGGCGGCGAGGTAGCGCTCCAGCGGCCGGACGTCGCAGATCGCGAGCAGCCGGTAGAGGCCGTTGGTGCCGGTCCGGTTGATCAGGTAGTCCGGGCGGCGCCACATCGTGCCGTCGGGGTCGGCGCGGTGCAGCAGCCGGTGGAACTCGCTGTAGCGGGTGCGCAGTCCGGCGTTCCAGCGTTCGGCGGTGGCCGGGTCGCCGAGGGCCTCGGCGCGCTCCCGGTACCCGGCGTGGCGGCCGCCGAGGTCGGCTCCGGCCGCCAGCCGCCGCTCGGCGAGGCTCCAGGCGCTCGCCGACCAGTGCGCCCAGTCACGCTCCCAGCCGTGCGCGCCGCCGCCGGCGATCCGGCCCACCAGCGCGGTGACCGCCGGGCCGGTGCGCTCCCAGCGGCGCTCGAAGCCGGCCCGCAGACGGCCGTCCGGGTCCTCGTGGAGCAGGAAGTCCTCCAGGTGCGAGAGCACCGAGTAGTGCGCGCCGACCAGTCCGTCCGGGTGGGCGGTGGCGTGCGCGGCGAGGGCCGTCACCACCAGCTGCACCCGCGCCTGCGGGGCGTCGCCGTGCGCGCCGAGGAAGTGGCAGCCCGCGTCGAGGGCGGGCAGGCCGAGCCGCAGCAACTCCTCGCGCAGCTCGGCGGATTCGGCCCCGATCAGGGACCGCAGCGCGTGCTCGTCGGCCCGGTCGAGGGGCGCCGCCACCACGGTGTTGTCCGGCACCAGCGGCGCGTACGGCGGCGGGACCAGCTCCGCCCGTCCCGCGGCGGCGGCCTCGGCGAGCAGCTGCTCGTCGGAGCGGTCGGCGACGGAGGGGTGCGCGGCCGCCCACGCCCGCAGCGCCTCGGCGGACCGCCGCGCCGTCCCGCCCACCCGCTCCCGCGGGCCGCGCAGGCGCAGCCGCAGGTGCGGTCCGAACCGCCAGTGCCGCTCGACGTGGGCGGCCAGTCCCTCGGCCGCCGCCTGACGGGCCAGCGGCAGGACGGCTTCGCGCAGCGCGCGGGCCTTGTCGGGCCGGTAGTGGTACAGGACCACGTCCCAGGCGGTCTCGGCCCCCTGGCCGTCGGCCGGGTCACTCATCGGACGCCTCCTCGGCGATCGCGCTACGGACGGATTCGGGGGCGGCACCCTTCGCGCCTGACCGGCCTGACCGGCGCGACCGGCCCGGCCGGTACGTCTCCACCACGAGTTCCACGGCCCGGGTCGGCTCCGTCCGCCCCGCCACGGCCGGCAGGGCTTCCTCCAGCACCACGCCGTGCGGGTACCGGGCGAGCCACTTCGCGAGGTGCCGCAGGTGCAGCGGGTTGCCGAGGTCGAGGGGCTGCGGCTTCGGGGCGCGCAGGTGGGCCACGAAGGCGTCGGCCGGCGTGCCCCCGGCGACGGCGGCCGTCGGCCCGGGGTGGAGGAACAGCTGCTCGGGGAGTCGGAGCAGGGCCCGCCAGCGGGCGACGGCCCCGGCCGGGACTCCGCCGGCGCCAGGGTCGGTGGCGAGTTCGGCCCGCAGGGCGTCGAGTACGCCGGTCGGCAGCTGCCAGCGGCGGCGGGCGAGGACGACGTGCCGGTGGCGCAGCCTCGGGGTGCGCAGCACGGTGCCGCCGGGTGCGGTGAGGGCGGTGCGCGGCAGCAGCGGCCGGAAGTCGACGACCCCGTTGGGGTGGTCGTTGAGCAGCGGGCCGAGCCGTCGGGGCAGCATGACCGGTGCGAGGAAGCCGAGGTAGAGCACGTCGAGCAGCTCGCCGGTGCTCCGCAGCCGCAGTCGCAGCTGGTCGTCGACCGGGTCGTGCACGAGGTCGAGGTCGGCCTCGGAGAGGTCGGTCCACCGCCGGTCGGGTCCGATCTCCTCGGCGAGCAGCCGCGGGTGCAGGTTGGCGTTGAAGCCGCCGACCGGCCGGAGCTGTGCGGCGCGCGCGCCGGTGCCGAGGCCGTCGCGGATCCGCCGGGCGACCTCGGCGGCGGCCCTCGGCGGGAGTTCGTCGAGGAAGCGGCTGGTGAAGCGTCCCCAGCCGCCGTAGACGTGGTTGACGCACACCAGGCCGTCCACGGAGTCGCGTTGGAGGAACCAGGAGTAGCTGAGCGGCCGGGCCGCGGTCCAGCGCGGCAGTCGGGCTGCCAGGGCGCGGACCCGATCGGCGGGGAGCACGAGTTCGCCGTCCGACTCCGGCAGGTGGGTGAACTCCTCGCGCAGTGCGGCCAGTTCCGCCGGGAGCGCCGGGGTCGACCAGGCCTCCGCCGCGTCGGCGCCGAAGTCCCAGGGCGCGTCGCAGACCCCGCCGACGCCGTAGCGGGCGACGAAGCGGTCGCGGGCGGCCCGGCGCATCAGGTGGCCGTGGTCGAACAGCTCGGCGAGCGCGGTGAGTTCCGCGATCGCCGCCCGGTCGGCCGGGTCCGGTCCCGGGTGTCGGGGCGTCGGCGTGTGGACGTCCTCGCTGAGGACGCTGAGCGGCGCGGCCTCGTCGGGCACCGGCCGTCCGGTGTCGGCCAGCAGCCCCCGCCAGCGGTCGGCGAGGGCGGCCAGCAGCGCCGGGCGGTCCTCGCCGGGGGTCTCGGCCAACTCGCCGGTGAGCACGTCGATTTGCTCGATCCGCTGGGCCAGGGAGGCGTCCTCCGGCCAGTTCCGGAGCCAGTCGGCCAGGCTCCGGAGCGGCCGGCGGTCCTGCGGGTCGACCGGCTCGGTGGGCACCAGCAGGCGGGCCGCCAGGAGCTGCCCCACGAAGCGGTGCACGGCCTGGTCGCCGCCCGGACGCCCGAGGGCCTCGGCGAGCCGGGCGGCGAGCCGGTCCGGCGGGTCCGGGGTGGCCGCCAGCGAGGCGAGCAGGGCCAGTTCGGGCCGGTCCGCGAGTTCGACCTCCTCCTCCCGGGTGACCAGGTAGCGCCCGCCCGCGAACAGCACCTCGGCGCGGGCGTAGCGGGCCCGGCCGTCGGCGGCCCGGGCGGCGCTGGTCATCCGGTGCGGCAGCGTCCGGCTGCGGCGGGGGTCGTCGAGCAGGGCCTGGACGAGCGCGGCGACCAGCGCCCGGTTCTCCCGGACGACCGCCCGCGGCCCGCCCGCCGCCGCGTCGGCGCCCTCGCCGGCCCAGCCGACGGCGGTGAACCAGGACAGCGGGCTGGTCTTGGCGGTGGCCCGCAGGGCGTGCCGCAGGACGGCCGCCTCCTCTTTGCGGGCCCGGCCGCGCGGATCACCGGTCGTGCCCGCCGTGTTGGCCACCGCGCGCAGCAGGTCGGCGCTGGTGAGCGCGACGGCCCGGGTGAACGCGGGCTCGCGGCAGACGGCGGCGAGGGCGGCCCGTTCGGCGGCCAGGGCGGGCGGAACGGCCTCGGCGAGTGCGGCCAGCAGCCGGGCCCGCCGCCGTTCCAGCTCCAGCCAGGCGGCGAGGCGCGGGACGCGGCCCGGCAGGTCGGCGAGCCGGTCGAGCAGCGCCGTCCGCGGCGGGCGGCCGTTGTGCAGGTCGCGGCGGAGCGGCAGCACGACCCTGCGGTGGAACTCCTCGTCGTGCCCGGCCCGGCTGGCGTACAGGTCGTCGCAGAGGGCCGGCCGCAGCGCCTCGTGCGCGGCCTCGACGGCGGCGAGTCCGCCCAGCAGCACCCGGGCCTGCGCCGAGGCGGCGGAATGGGCGGGCCGGGCGAGCACGGTGGTGCGCACCAGGGCGTGCCGCGCGGCGTACGCGACCGGGGCGGGTGCGGAGACGGGTGCCGGCCCCAGGGGGTCCCGGGGCCGGGCGGCGCGGTTGGGCATGGCGGTTCCCTCCGGCGGGGCCTGGGGTCTGTCCTCGGACGCGTGTCTGCGGGGCGACGCCGGGGCACGCAGCTCACCCCGCGTACGCGGGACGGACCCGGCGCGCCCGGGTGGACGCGCCGGGTCCGTCCTGGTGCGGTGGCACCGGCCTCGGAAGGCCTGGCCGGCAGGGCCCGGCTCAGCGCCGGGCCCCGGTGGCGGATCGTCAGCCGATCGGGACGTCCGTCACCTGCGGCTGGGCACAGGAGGACGAGCCCTGGCAGGAGCAGGAGCCCCAGGACGCGCCGTTCTCCGGCAGCGCGACGGTGTCGCGCAGCGAGGTGACGGTCAGCTCGCTGAGGTCGAGGTCCTGAAGGTCGAGGCCCTCGGCGGCAGCGGACATGGTGGTGTCGGACATGGCGAACTCCCTCGGAATGGCAGGCGTGCCGCCGGTCGGACCGGACGGGCGTGCCTGCGGAACGGGTGCTGCGGAACGTGCCGGGTCCCCCGTGGGTGCGCCGCCCGCGGGTCACTCGGACCCGGGCTTCGCGCCGCCCGAGAACGACTCTAGGCAGCGGGCGCCGGCCGGCGGTACGGCCGGCCGGCACCTTGGCCGGGAGCCCTCGCCCCGTCGGCTCAAGACCGGTTCGGCTCCAGCCGCACTCCAGCGGACCCCCACGGGCCCCCGATCACCGCCCGATCCGCCCGCGACCGGCGCCGGTCGCGGGTGTGCTCCGGGGGCCCCTCCGGCACATGGCGGCTGGCCCCGCCGGCG
>NZ_JBEZUT010000479.1:0-4678 GCF_040636595.1 Kitasatospora sp. NPDC036755 | reverse complement strand
CGGACCGTCCTCGTCTCCAGCCACCTGATGACCGAGATGTCCAAGGTCGCGGACCACCTGATCGTCATCAGCCGCGGTCGACTGCTCGCCCGGACCAGCACGTCGGAGTTCATTCGGCGCAACGCACGGACCCATGTCCGGGTGCGAACCTCCGAACCCCTGCGCCTGCGGCAGGCCCTGGAGCGGAAGGGCGCCTCACTGAGCCCCGCACACGACGGCAGCCTGGAAGTCGACGGCCTGACGGCGGTGGAGATCAACCGGCTGGCCGCGGCAGGCGGCATCCCGCTCGAGGAGCTGACCACCCGCACGGGATCACTCGAGGACACCTTCCTCAAACTCACCGGCGAAGAAGGAAGCACCACCCGTGTCTGAGACGGCCGCGGCCATCCGGGCCGAGTTCACCAAACTGAGAGGTATCCGCGGCACGTTCGCCGCGTTGCTGCTGTTTCCGCCCGCCAGCCTCCTCCTCTCCGCCCTGGCCGGTTGGTCCGCGGGGAAGGCGATCGATTCCCACAACGCACGGCTCCGCCCTGACTTCACCCCCGAGCAGACAGGTCTGGACGGCGTCCTCTACGGCCAGTTGGCGCTGATCGTGTTCGCCGTGCTCCTCGTCGCGGGTGAGTACTCGTCGGGCATGATCCGGGTCTCGCTGCTCGCCGTGCCCCGGCGAGGTCGGCTCTACCTGGCGAAGGCGGCCGTCACCGCCGCCGCCGCGATGGCCGTCGCGATCCCTGCCACCGTCCTCGGCTACCTGCTCACCCAGTCCGCCCTCGGCTCCCACGGCGCCGGCATCGACGCGAGTGGTGTCCCCCGCGCCCTCGTCGGCGCCGTGGTCCATCTGACGATGATGAGCCTGTTCGCGGCAGGCGTGGCCGCGACGGCCCGCGGTGCCGTCGTGCCGCTGGCCGTCCTGCTCCCGATGGTGCTCGCCGGGTCCCAGATCCTGTCCACCGTCGGAGCGACGAAGGAGGTGGTGCGCTACCTCCCCGACCGGGCCGGCATGCGGATGCTCACGATCGGCTCGGACGACGCGTTCACCGGGTTCGTCGTCCTTCTCGCGTGGACCGTCGCGGCACTGGCGGCCGGCTATCTGCGTCACCGGCGTTGTGACGGCTGACGGGACGGCCGCGAGGCACACGCCCCATGACCGTGGGACGTGACGATGCGCGGCTTCCCAGGCACCTCACGGACCGAACCGGGCCGAACCGGGCCTACCGGGTACCGGCCGAGGACCGCGCGAAGGTCACCGCCGACCGGCCGTTCACACCGGGCCGGTACTTCGACGAACAGGGGTTTCGGCCAAGGGCAGTTCAGGAGGTGCAACAGGAGCGGCTGCTAGAGTTGCGAGCTTCGAGGGCTCGATGAGTGGTTTGCGGGGAATGCGGGATGGCCGAGGCGGTCCGGGTGCTGATCGCGGACGATCAAGCGTTGCTGCGAGGGAGCTTCCGTGTCCTCGTCGACTCGACACCAGGGATGGAGACGGTCGGCGAGGCCGGTGACGGCATCCGGGCCGTGGAACTCGCCCGGGAACTCAGGCCCGACGTCGTCCTGATGGACCTGCGCATGCCCCTCATGGACGGCATCGCGGCCACCCGGGAGATCTGCTCCGACGCGACCATGACCGGCGTACGCGTGCTCGCCCTGACGATGTTCGACATGGACGAGTACGTCTACCCGGCCCTCCGGGCAGGCGCGAGCGGATTCATGCTGAAGGACGCCTCCCCCTCGGACCTGGTCACCGGCATTCGCGTCATCGCCACCGGTGAAGCCGTCCTGGCGCCCACGGTCACGCGCCGCGTCATCGAGACCTTCTCCCCCTCCCGGAAGGCGGCCCGGCCCGTCCCGCGACTCGTCGGGCTCACCAAGCGGGAACAAGAGGTGCTCGTGCTGATCGCGAACGGGCTGTCGAACGCCGAGATCGCCCAGCGGCTGGTGATCAGCCTGCCCACCGTGAAGACCCATGTGAGCAGCCTCCTGGCCAAGCTGAACGTCCGTGACCGTACCCAACTGGTCATCATCGCCTACGAAAGCGGTCTTGCCGAACCGGGAATGCCCGCCTGAGTCCTCGGGGCACGGACCTGGGGCGCGCGACGCCGGCCCGGAGTTTGTCCGTCACCATCGAGTCGCCGACCGGGGCGCACTCCGTCTTCGGCACCCTGAAGTTCAGGAGTAGCCGCCCCGGCGCGACCGCGTCGTCCACGTGGGCGGGACCGATTCCGGGTCAGGTCCGTGGGGGATGCCGGTCGCGGGCTCGGCGTTCCGCCGCGGCCTGCTTCAGCGCCTTGTGGGTGGGCGAGTCCTCGTCCGCGGTCAGCACGACGAGTTCGAGGTCGTGGGTGCCGGGGATGACGTAGGCGGTGTAGTCGAGGTCGAGCCGTCCTGCCCGCGGATGGCGGAATCCGTGGGTTCCGGTGGCCGGTCCGCGGACGTCGTGCTCTTCCCAGAACTCGGCGAATCGGCTGCTGTGCGCGGTCAGGTCGGCCACCAGCCGGCTGCCGCGTTCGTCGTGCGGGTCGGCGGCCAGCGCGTGGCGCAGGCGGTGCACATTGCCGCGCGCTGTCTTCTCCCAGTCCGTGAGGAGTCGGGGCGCCCGGGGGTCGCAGAAGACGAACCAGGCGAAGTTCCGCTGCGCGGAGGGGAGTTCGGCGTAGTCGAGGAGCAGCCAGGCCTCGGCGTCGTTCCAGGCGAGGATGTCGCGCATGGGGGTGACCACGTGGGCGGGCCACGGGGTGAGGGAGTCGAGTAGCCGCAGGGTCGCTTCCGGGACGCCCGGGGCCGTGCGGACGACCGGGCCGGCTCGGTGTGCCGGGCTGTCGGTGGCGAGGCGGTGGAGGTGCCGGCGGGCGTCCGCGTCGAGTTGCAGGGCGCCGGCGAGGGCGTCCAGAACGTCGGGGGAAGGGCGGCGCTGACGGCCCTGTTCGAGCCGGGTGTAGTACTCGGGGCTGATGCCGGCGAGGGTGGCGACCTCGGCTCTGCGCAGTCCGTTCAGTCGGCGGGTGCTGGTTCGGGGCAGGCCGGCGGCTTCCGGGGTCAGTCGGGCCCGGCGCGTGCGCAGGAAGTGGGCCAGTTCGGGGAGTGCCGCTGACGGTGCCATGCGTCGAGTATCGGGCTCCTCCCGCGGCCGGGGGTAGCCCTGGCAGGGCCACCCCCGGGAGTGCCTGCCCGCGGCGGTGTCTCGTCGCGGTGCGCGCTGCGGCTCAGACTGGCTGCCGCTGGTGCCGCACGACGCGGGCGGCCCTGGTGACCGACGGGCCGGATCCGCCGTGTCGGTGGGTCCGCGCGTCCGTCGTCCCTGGAGCCCGCACATGCCCGTACGTCCCGGTGAACCGCCCTCGCCCGCCTCAGCCTCGCCCGCCTCAGCCTCGCCCGCTTCGCCCCCGCCCGCCTCGTCCTCGGCGGTGTCCGGCGATCCGGCGGTGCGCACGCGTCCCGGGGCGCCGCGGCCCGATGGTCCGGTGCCCGACGGTCCGGCGCCCGGTGGTCCGGCGCCGGTCCGGTACGCGCCCCTGGTGGTGCTGAGCGCGGCGGCGGGCCTGGACGCCGGTGGTGTCGCCGTACTCAACAGTGCGCTTCCCTCGGTGGGCGCGCGGTTCGGCACGTCGGCGCAGGACCTCTCCTGGGCGGTGACCGGTTACGCGCTGGCGTTCGCGGGCCTGCTGCTGTGCGGCGGAGCCATGGCGGACCGGCTTCGGCGTCGGCGGGTGCTCGTCGGGGGCCTGGCGCTGGTGGCGGCCGGCGCCGTGCTGGCGTTCACGGCACCGGTGTTCTGGGTGGTCGTGGTGGGACGGGTCCTGCAGGGAGCGGGGGCGGCGATCACCATGCCCGCGGCCACGGCCCTGCTGACCTCGGTGTATCCCGGCGGACCGGCGCGCTCGCGCGCGTTGGGCGTGTTCTCCGCCGCGCAGGCGGGCTGCTACGGAGCCGGCCTGGTCCTCGGCGGTGTGGTCACCAGCGCCTTCGGGTGGCGCTGGGTGTTCGCCCTGCAGGCCGTGGCGGCGGCGCTCATCGCCGCGGCCGCTGTGCGGTGGCTGCCGCTGGGCGCACACCGGCGCCGGGGCCCCCTGGACCTGGCAGGGGCCGCGGCGCTGGTGGCGGCGATCGTCCTGACCGTCTTCAGCGCGGACCTGGGCTCCCGCCCCGGAGGCGGCCCGCTCGCGATCGCGATGCCGGTGGCCGCCGCGGCCACCGCCTACGCGTGGTGGAGCCGCGGCCGTACCCGCGGCGGGGACGCGGTCCTGCTGGACCGGGACCTGCTGCGCACGCGCGGCGTGCGAACCGCGGCGGCGGTGGCCGGCGCGTTCTACTTCTGCGTCACCGGCTCGCTGTTCCTGCTGCCGCTCTACCTCCAACAGGTGCGCGGCATGTCCCCGGCGTCCTCGGGCCTCGCGGTCCTTCCCGTCAGCCTGGCCGTCGCCGCCGCCGCGCTGGTCTCCGGGCGGCTGATGAGGACCCGCGGACCACGCCCGCTCCTGGCGTCGGGCATCCTGCTCACCGCCGGCGGCGTGCTGATGTGGTGCGCGACGGGGGCTCACAGCCCCTACGGCGGCCCGGTCCTGGCCGGCCTGATCGTCACCGGCATCGGACTCGGCGGGGAGCGGGCGCGGGGTGAAGCGGACGCCGGTGGTGGCCGGGCCGCTCACCCGGTCGACCCGGAAGAGCCGCCAGTCCTCGCGGTCCA
>NZ_JBEZUT010000478.1:0-4688 GCF_040636595.1 Kitasatospora sp. NPDC036755 | reverse complement strand
CGGTCCGACAACCGCTCACCCGCAGGCGACTTGACCTGCCCCACCCTCGCCACACCACGACCAACGAGGCATGGACCACAAAGTCACCGGCATTGGCCCTAGCCCAGGTCCGCCAGTGCCGCGTCCGCCCAGCGCGGGCCGATGCCGGTCAGCACCACCCGGCGCGGGTCCTGGTCGTCCTCGGCCGCGGTGCCGCCGATGGCGCGCTCGATCCGGACCTCCAGGCGGTCCTCGGACAGCCGCTCGACCTTGCCCTCGCCCCACTCGACCACGACCACCGACTCGGGCAGCGAGACGTCCAGGTCGAGGTCCTCCATCTCGTCCAGGTCCCCGCCCAGCCGGTACGCGTCCACGTGCACCAGCGCCGGGCCGCCGACCAGCGACGGGTGCACCCGGGCGATCACGAAGGTCGGCGAGGTCACCGCGCCGCGGACCTGCAGCCCCTCCCCCAGCCCCCGGGTCAGCGTGGTCTTCCCCGCCCCCAGTTCGCCAGAGAGCAGCACCAGGTCGCCCGGCCGCAGCAGCGCGGCCAGCTCCCGGCCGAGCCGGCCCATCCGCTCCGGCGTGGGGACGGTGAGAGTGGCGTGCGAGCCCATGCGCGTGTCTTGCCCTTCGGTCCGTATCGGCGCACCGACCACCGGCCGCCACCGCTTACCGTGCCACATGACCGCGCCCCGGTGCCGCGAGCGGGCCCGCCGACGGACCGGCGGGGCGCTCCCCGGGATCACGCCGGGTCGACGACGGCCTCCGCGGCCCGCGCCCCGGCCAGGTCGAGGACGCCCGCGGGCAGCGGCGCGGCCCCGGCGAAGGCGGCGGCCCGGCGCAGCAGCCGGGCCAGCTCGTGGTCGACCGATTCCGGGCGCTCCAGCATCACCAGGTGCCCGGCGCCCTCGGCCAGCACCAGCTCGGCCCCGGGCAGCCGCTCGGCCATCGCCTCGCTGTGCGTCGAGGGCGTCAGCAGGTCCTTCGTCCCGGCCATCACCAGCGCCGGCAGGCCGCGCAGGGCGGCCAGCGCCTCGTACTTCTCGTGCGCGCCGAACACCGGGTAGAACTCGGCGACCACGTCGATCGGGGTGGCGTCCAGCAGTTGCTCGGCGAAGCGCACCACACCGGGGTCGACGTCCCGGCCGCCGAAGGAGAACCTCCGGTAGAACACGGCGGCCACGTCCGAACCCAGCCGCCTGGTCGCCTCGACCAGGTCGACCTGGCGGCCCAGCAGCTTCACCACCCCGGGCGCGACCTTCTTGAACAGCTTCGCGCCGGCCCTCGGCAGGCCGAGGCTGACCTCGTTCCAGTCCCCGGCGAGGGTGCCGATCAGCGCCACCCCGGCCACGCGCTCGCGGAACAGCTCCGGGTGCTGGTCGGCCAGCGCCATCACCGTCATGCCGCCCATCGAGTGGCCCACCAGCACCAGCGGCCCGGTCGGGGCGACGGCGTCGATCACCGCCTTGAGGTCGCCGCCCAACTGGTCGATGCCGGCCGGCTCGCCCGCCAGGTACGAGCGGGAACGCTCGGAGCGGCCGTGGCTGCGCTGGTCCCAGAAGACCAGTCGCATGCCCTCGCGCAGCGCGGCCCGCTGGAAGTGCCAGCTGTCCTGGTTGAGGCAGTAGCCGTGGCAGAACACCACGGTCAGCGGTTCGGGGCCGCCGCCCGCCCGCTCCCCGTCCGGCTCGTCCCAGCCGGTGCCGTCCAGCTCCACGTACAGCTCGGTGCCGTCCGGCGCGGCCACCGTCCGCGGACGGCCGCGCAGCGAGCCGTACGGCGCGTTCGCGTCCAGCTCGGCCCGGGCCCGGCGGCGCGTCGCCCGTCCGACGGTCAGCCGCTCCACCGCGACGCCCGCGGCCGCCCCGGCCGCCAGGACGCCGACCGAGATGCCGATCAGACCCGCCCGGCTCACCCCGGAGGCGACGCCGGCCGCCTTGGCGACCGCCGCGACCGGGCTGCCCTCGGCGGGTGCGTCGGTCATGCCGACGGGCCCCCGGCGTGGCTGCCGCCCAGGTAGCGGCGGGGCACCCGGGCGCCGATCCGGGTGATGATCTCGTAGGAGATGGTGCCGCAGGCGCGGGCCCAGTCCTCGGCGGTGGGCTCGCCGCGGTCGCCGTTGCCGAACAGCAGCACCTCGTCGCCGATCGCCGGGGTGTCGCCGCCGAGGTCCACCACGAACTGGTCCATCGCGACCCGGCCGGCCACTGTGCGCCACTTGCCGTCGATCTGCACCGGGCCGGTACCGCTGGCGTGCCGGGGGATGCCGTCGCCGTAGCCGAGCGGGACCAGGCCCAGGGTCGTCTCGCCGGGCGTCGTGTAGTGGTGGCCGTAGCTGACCCCGTGCCCGCCGGGGACGTGCTTGACCAGTGCCAGCCGCGCGGTCAGCGCCATCACCGGGCGCAGCCCGAAGTCGGCCGGCGAGCCCACCTCGGGCACCGGCGACAGCCCGTACGCGGCCAGGCCGGAGCGGACCAGGTCGAAGTGCGACTCGGGCAGCAGCAGGGTGGCCGGGGAGTTCGCCAGGTGCCGGACCTCGGGGCGCAGCCCGGCGGCCTCGGCCGCGGCCAGCGCGGCGCGGTAGGAGTCCAGCTGGGCCTGGATCGACGGGTGACCGGGCTCGTCCGCCGCGGCGAAGTGCGACCAGACGCCGACGACCGTCAGCAGCCCCTCCGCCTCGGCCCGGCGGGCGGCGGCCACCAGCCGCGGCCAGTCGTGCGGCTGGCAGCCGTTGCGGCCGAGGCCGGTGTCGGCCTTCAGGTGCACCCGGGCCGGGATGCCGGTCTCGCGCACGGCGGGCAGCAGCTCGTCCAGCGCCCACTGGCCGCTGACCGAGATGTCCAGGTCCGCGCGCAGCGCCTCGCGCCACGGGCCGCCCGGCGTCCACAGCCAGCACAGGATGCGGGCCTGCTCCGGGCGGATGCCCGCGGCCCGCAGCGCCAGCGCCTCGTCCGGCGTCGCGCAGCCGAGCCAGCCGACCCCGTTCGCGACCGCCTCGCGGGCGCACTCGACCGCGCCGTGGCCGTAGGCGTTCGCCTTGACCGCGAGCATCACCGACGCGCTGCCGACGCGCTCGCGCAGCGTGACGAGGTTGCCGCGCAGGGCGGCGAGATCGATCGTGGCCTCGGCCCGCAGGCCGTCGGTGCGGGTGGCTGTGCCGGTCGTGTTCGCAGTTGTCATCAGGGTCAGTCTCCCAGACGTCCCGGAGTCCTCGCCGAACGGCCCGTCGGCACGGCGGACCCCTACGCCGCTCCGACGTGCGGCGGACCGCCCGTTCACCCCGTTCAGGACGCGGTGACCGGACGTTCCGGTTCCGTCGGCCGTCCCCCGCGGACCGCCCGCCAGACCGCCGGCAGCGCGTCGGCCACCGCGAGCGCCGTGGTCGGGGCGCCCGGCCGGCCCGCCGCCTCGCGGCCGGCCAAGCCGTGCAGGTAGGCGGCCACCGAGGCGGCGTCCAGCGGTGCGAGTCCGGCCGCCAGCAGGGAGCCGGCCAGCCCGGCCAGGACGTCGCCGCTGCCCGCGGTGGCCAGCCAGGAGGTGCCGGTGGGGTTCACCCGGACGGCCCCGCCCGGGTCGGCGACCACCGTGGTGGAGCCCTTCAGCAGCACCGTCGCGCGGTAGCCGGCCGCCAGTCGGCGGGCGGTGGTCAGCCGGGCCGCGGCGAGGTCGTCGGCGGCCGGCGGCGTACCGCCCCCGATGCCCGCGAGCAGCCGGGCGGCCTCGCCGGTGTGCGGGGTGAGCAGGGTGGGCGCCGTGCGGCCGGCCAGCGCGTCCGGGCCCAGCCGGCCCAGTTCGGTCAGCCCGTCCGCGTCCACCAGCACCGGGACGTCGGCCGCCAGCGCCTCGGTCAGCGCCTGCCGCGCCCCCTCGCCGCCGCCCGGCCCGACCACCCAGGCCTGCACCCGCCCGGCCCCGGCCGGCCCGCCCTCGGTGACCAGCGCCTCCGGGAAGCGCCGCACCACCTCGTCGGCCGCCGTGCCCACGTACCGGACGGCGCCCGCGCCGCCGTGCAGCGCCCCGGCCACCGCCAGCAGCGCCGCCCCCGGGTAGGTCGCCGAGCCCGCCGCCACCCCGACCACGCCGCGCCGGTACTTGTCGCTCTCCGCGCCGGGCACCGGCAGCAGCGCCGCCACGTCCGTGTGCTGCAGGGCCGTCATCTCGGGCTCCGGCAGCTCCAGCCCGATGCCGACCAGCTGCAGCGCGCCCGCGTACGAGGCCCCCGGGTCGACCAGCAGCCCGGGCTTGTACGTGCCGAAGCAGACCGTGACGTCGGCGCGCAGCGCGGCGCCCGGCACCTCGCCGGTGTCGGCCTCCACCCCGCTCGGCAGGTCCACCGCCACCACGATCCCGGCCCGCGGGGTCCGCGCGTACGGCAGGGCCCGCGGGCGCAGTCCGCCCCGGCCGCCGATGCCGACGATGCCGTCCAGCACCAGGTCCGCGCGCGAGAAGTCGGCCAGGCCGACGTCCTGCTCCGCCGTCACCCGTCCGCCGGCGGCCCGCAGCGCGGCCAGCCCGCCCGGGTGCGCCTTCTCCGGCGCCAGCAGCACCGCCGTCACCCGCGCCCCGCGCCGGGCCAGCGCGGCCCCGGCGTACAGGGCGTCACCCCCGTTGTCCCCGCTGCCCGCGAGCACCGTCACCCGGCTGCCGTACACCCGCCCCCGGCGCCGGGTCAGCAGCCGCGCGCAGGTAGCGGCCAGCCCAGCTGC
>NZ_JBEZUT010000477.1:0-4695 GCF_040636595.1 Kitasatospora sp. NPDC036755 | reverse complement strand
GTGGCGTTGAGCTCGCCTGGGCCCACGCAGACCGCGAAGTGGTCGAAGTCGAGCAGACCGACCTCGGCCGTGTGGCCGGGCGCGGCGGGCAGCGGCCGAGCTGCGCCGCACCGTCCTGGAGGCCTGGCGCGGCTTCGACCTCGCCGCGCGCGAGGGCCGGCCGGTCCCCGCCGACCGGCCCGGCGTCCACCGGGCGATGGCCGCGATCGACCTGCTCGACGACGAGACCGACCTCTCCCCGGCCCGGCACGTCCCGCCCGCCGCCCCGCTCGGCGGCGCGGCCGAACTCTCCCACCTCGGCGGCCGGCTGGCCGAGCTGCTGGCCGGGCTGCCCGACCCGGTCGCGCTGCTGCCGCGGCCGGGCGCCGAGCCCGGCGGGGCGTCCGGGGCCGCCCCGGCCGGGGTCGTCACCATCGGAGAACTGGTCCGCGCCGGCGCGCTGGAGGTGTACTCCTCCGGCACCGGCGCCGCCACCCGCCCCGCGGGCCCCGGCGGCACCCCCGTCGTCACCGACCAGGACCTCGCCACCGGTGCCGCGCCCAGCGCCGTCCTGGCCACCGGCCCGGGCCCGGCCGGGGACGTCCGCACCCGCCCCGGCGACGTCCTGGTGCCCGCGCTCGGCGGCGGCACCGCCCTGGTCGTCCCCGCCGAGGGCCCCCTGGTCGGCGTCGCCCTCGGCCGCCAACTCCACCTCCTGCGGCCCGATCCGGCCGCCCTCGACCCCGAGTTCCTGGCCGGCCAGTTCCGCTCCACCGCCGGCACCCGGCGCGCCGCCAGCCACGCCACCACCACCGCCCGCCTCGACATCCGCCGGGTCGAGCTGCCCCGCCTCCCGCTCCCCGCCCAGCACCGCCTCGGCACCGCCTTCGCCCGCCTCGCCGCCTTCGACGCCGCCCTCGACCGGGCCGCCGCCCTCGGTCGCAGCCTCGCCCGGGCCGCCACCGACGCCCTGGCCACCGGCACGCTGGAACCGCCGGCCTGACGGCCGTCCCGCGGACCGTGCGGGGGAGGGGGCCGGGCCGGGGCCGTGGTGGCCGCCCGGTGCGCGCCCGGTGAGGTGACCGGGGCTCAGTAGCGCTGCGATCGCGGCGCGATACCGATGCGGCGGCGGGCGGACGGAAGCCCTCCGGAGCGGCCGGACCTGGCGGTACGGTGGGCGCAGCCGTCCGCACCGCCCTCGGTGCCGGTCCTCACCAGCTCAGGAGCGCGCATGTCAGGGCAGTACCCCGGGCAGTTCGGGCCGCCGCCCGGCGGAACGCCGTACGGGCCGGGGCCGGGGCAGGCTCCGATCCCCGGGCGGTTCGGGGTGGCCGCGCGGGTGCTGTGCGCGCTGGCCCCGCTGCTCACCTTCGGCCTGCTCGGGGCCGTCCCCTCGCTGCTGCTGGCGGTCCGGCGCCGCAGGGCGTACGACATCGCCGGCGCGGTGGTGTTCTGCGCGCTGCTGCTCACCATGATCGTCTGTGCCGGGGTCGCGGGCAGCCTGAAGAACCCGACCGCCGACACCACCGGTGAGATCACGCTGGCCGTGCTGTGGCTCCTGCCGACGGCGCACTTCCTGGTGATGGACAGCCGGGCGGTCTGGCTGGCCGGGAGGCCGACGCCGCAGGCCGCCCCGCGGATCGTCCCGCCGTACGCGGTGCCCGGCGTCTCCTCGTACGCGGGGACCGTGCCCGGGTACGGGTTCCCCCCGCCGGCCGTGCCGGCCGCGCCCGTCGCCCCCGCTGCCCCGGCTCCCGTCGCGCCGGCGCCCGAGACCGCCCACGACCTGCGCGAGCTGGGCGAGCTGCTGCGCCGCCAGGCCCGCGAGGACCGGCCGTGACCGCCACCCGGTTGATCGCCGGCCGCTACCGGCTCACCGAGAAGATCGGCCACGGGGGCATGGGCCAGGTCTGGGCCGGCCGGGACGAACGGCTGCACCGTCCGGTCGCGGTCAAACTGCTCCGCCCCGAGCACCTGCTGCCCGGCGGGACCGGCTCCGGCGGCGAACGGGCCCGCCACAGCGACGAGTTGCGCCGCCGCTTCCTGCGCGAATGCCGGGTGACGGCCGCACTCGACCACCCCGGACTGGTCACCGTCTTCGACGCGGGCGAGGACGGGGACGAGCTCTACCTCGTCATGCAGCGCATCCCCGGGGTCAGCCTGGCCGACCTCATCGCCGAGGACGCCCCCCTCCCGATCGAGCGCGCGGCGGCCGTGGCCGCGCAGCTCTGCGCCGCACTGGCCGCCGTCCACGCCATCCCGGTGGTCCACCGCGACCTCAAGCCGAGCAACGTCATGGTCCGTGAGGACGGCCGCACCGTCCTGCTCGACCTCGGCATCGCCACCGCCCTCGACACCGAGACCACCCGGCTCACCCTCACCGGCGTGCCCGTCGGCAGCCCCTCCTACATGGCCCCCGAGCAGGCCCTCGCCGCCACCACCGACCCGCGCAGCGACCTCTACGCGCTCGGCTGCCTGCTGCACGAGATGCTCGCCGGCGAGGAACCGTTCCGGGCCCCCACCGCGCTCGGCGTCCTGCGCCGGCACGTCGACGAACCGCCGGTCCCGCTACGGGAGTTGCGGCCCGAGGTGCCGCAGCCGCTGGAACGGCTGGTGCTCGACCTGCTCGCCAAGCAGCCCGCCGACCGCCCGGCCGACGCCCAGACCGTGTACGCCCGGCTGCTCCCGCTGCTGCCCGCGGCCGACCGAGCCCCGCAGCCCCGCTACACCCCGCTGCCGGACCCGGCCCGGCCCTTCCGCTACCCGCACCAGCCGCAGCCGTCGGCCGCGCCGGCCGCCCCGGCACCGGCGGTCCGCTCCGAGCCGCGGCCCTTCCTCACGCCGCCCGCCCCTCCGACGCCGCCGCCCGCCCCTGCGACACCGCCGCCCGTCCCGACGGGGCCGGACCTCGGCGCGGAGTGCGCCCGGCTCTCCGACCTGGTCGACGCCGGCCGCCACACCGAGGTGCTCGGCCTCGCCGCCCGCCTGCTGCCCCGCGCCGAGAGCGAACTCGGCGACGCCGCACCCCTGGTGCGCACCATCCGCACCATCTACGCCCGCACCCTCCTGCACGAGGGCCACCCCCAGCAGGCCCTCCCCGAGTACCGCCGCCTCGCCACCACCGCCGACGGCGGCCCGCACGGCCCGCAGGGCCTCGACCACCGCTACCGCGCCGCCGTCTGCCTGGACCGGCTCGGCCACGGCGCCGAAGCCCTCGCCGAGTACCAGGCCCTCCTCACCGCCCACACCGCCCGCCTGGAAACCGGCATCGACACCGACCCCGAGCGCAGCTACGACCTCCGCGAACGCATCGGCCTCCACCTCGCCGCCACCGGCGACCCGCAGAACGCCTGGCAGTGGCTGCTCCCGCTCCTCCTCGACCGCGAACGCCGCGACGGCCCCCACCACCCCACCGTCCGCCGGCTCCGCCAGTCCCTCTCCACCCTCACCCCCGCCTCCACCCCCTGGCCCCCACCCCGCCGCTAGGGGCCGCCCTGCCGGTCGCTCCCGGTCGCGCGATACCCCCGCCCCCGGCCGGGAGGCGCCCACGAGCCCACGGCTCCGCCGGGCGCCCACGGGCCGGACGGGGAGGGCGCGGGATGTCGGCCGGTCCGGCTTCCCGCGCGGGTGGGCTTTCCGGGCGGGCCCGGCCCGGGGTGGGGGCGCGGGGGTAGGTTCGGGGTGTGACGACGAATGTTCCGGGCGCGAAGTTGATCCTGCTGACCACCACCCACCGGGTGGCCCCCGGCCTGCTGGCGTGGCCGGCGTGGGAGGCGTTGCGGTCGGCGGGGCGGGTGCTGGTGGGGGACGAGACGCATCCGCAGGTGGCGGCGGTGCGGCAGGCCGGGGTGACGGTGGAGGCGGTGCCGGCCGGGTCGGCGCCCGCGCTGGCGCGGCTGCTGACCGGGCAGCCCGCCGGGGCCGGGCCGACGGTGTGGCTGGGCGGCCCGGACGGGGATCCGGGGCTGACCGACGCGCTGGCGCGGCTCGCGGTGGAGCACGCCGGCGAGGTGCCGGAGATCGAGGTGCTGCCCGGTTCGTACGACCTGCCGGGGTCGCGGCTGCTGGACCTGGTGACGGTGATGGACCGGCTGCGCTCCCCGGGCGGTTGCCCGTGGGACGCGGAGCAGACGCACGAGAGCCTGGTGAAGTACCTGGTCGAGGAGGCCTACGAGCTGGTCGAGGCGATCGAGGAGGGGGACCGGGACTCGCTGCGCGAGGAGCTGGGCGACGTCCTGCTGCAGGTGTTCTTCCACTCCCGGATCGCCGAGGAGCACCCGGGCGAGCCGTTCGGCATCGACGACGTGGCCGGGGACATCGTCGAGAAGCTGGTGTACCGGCACCCGCACGTCTTCGGGGACGTCGAGGCCGGGGGCGCCGCCGAGGTGGAGGCGAACTGGGAGCAGCTGAAGGCGGCGGAGAAGGCGGACCGCGAGTCGGTGCTGGACGGTGTGCCGGCCGGGCTGCCCGCGCTGGCGTACGCGGCGAAGCTGGTGTCCCGGGTCCGCCGGTCCGGTTTCGCCGGGGTGCCGGACGAGTCGTACGAGCTGCCGGCCGAGCTGACCGCCGACTCGGCGGGCCGGCTGCTGCTCGCGGTGGCGCAGCGCGCGCACGACGCCGGTTCCTGCAGGCCGACAACCTCACCAACATCACCCGCTTCATCGCCGGGCCAGGCCTGATCGCGGTCGGCGTCGTGTTCGTGCTGATCCTCGGCGA
>NZ_JBEZUT010000476.1:0-4711 GCF_040636595.1 Kitasatospora sp. NPDC036755 | reverse complement strand
CGCCCCCCGGCCCCCCCCCCCGCCGGTTGTTGGGGGGGGGGGGGGGGGGGGGGGGGGGGGGGTGTTTGTGGGGGGGGTCGCCAAATTTACCACCCCCCCACCCCCCCCCCCCACCCCACCCCACCCAAAAAGTGCAAAAAACAACGGCGAGTATCTTGGTTGCCCTGTTGCCGCTTCGGCCTGGCCGAAGCGGCGCTGGCGTAGTCCAGCACCCCTCTTCTGCACAGGAAGTCGGCCTGATCGACTTCCTGTGCAGAAGAGGGGAATGTGAGACGGCAAGGTGGCGGAAGGTGCTGCTGAGATTCTGGGATTCGGCGGGCCCGGCCAGACCTGGCCGGACCCGCCGTTTCTTTACGGTCCGTGGAGGGGGCGAGTAGGCGGGCCCCAGTGGTTGGGGCGGGCCCGCGTGGCTGCACGCGGGCCTGCCCGATTTTTGGGTCATTCAGGTGGAGTTCGCTGCCCCACCGGACTCGTCCGGCGGGGCAGCGAACGGAAGCTGCGATGAGGCAACGGCCTTCTCGGGTTATGCGCAGGAAGTCGGACCGGCCGACTTCCTGCGCAGAAAAGGGCGTCGTTGCTTCCGCTGGGCCGAAGCGGCGACGGAGTGGGTGGCGGGCTCAGCTCGCGGTCAGCCCGGCGACCAGTTCGTCGGCCGCGCCGTACGGGTCCAGGGCGCCCTCGGCCACGCGCTCGGCGAGGACGGCCAGGTGGCGGTCCCCGCGCAGGTCGCCGATCCGGGCGCGCAGTTCGGCGAGCGCGATCGCCTCGATCTCCTCGGCGGCCCGGCGGCGGCGCCGCGCGGCCAGCTCACCGTGCTCCTCCAGCCAGGCGCGGTGCTTCTCCAGCGCCTCGACCACCTCGTCCACGCCCTCGCCGCGGGCCGCGACGGTCTTGACGATCGGCGGGCGCCAGTCCCCCGCCTCCCGGGCCTCGCCGAGGCCCAGCATGTGGTTGAGCTCCCGCGCGGTGGCGTCGGCGCCGTCCCGGTCGGCCTTGTTGACCACGAAGACGTCGCCGATCTCCAGGATCCCGGCCTTGGCGGCCTGGATGCCGTCGCCCATCCCGGGGGCCAGCAGCACCACGGTGGTGTCGGCCTGGGCCGCGACCTCGACCTCGGACTGGCCCACCCCCACGGTCTCGACCAGGATCACCTCGCAGCCGGCCGCGTCCAGCACCCGCAGTGCCTGCGGCGCCGCCCAGGAGAGCCCGCCGAGGTGGCCGCGGGTGGCCATCGAACGGATGAACACCTCGGGGTCGGTGGCGTGGTCCTGCATCCGGACCCGGTCGCCCAGCAGCGCCCCGCCGGAGAACGGCGAGGACGGGTCGACGGCCAGCACCCCGACCCGCTTGCCGAGCCTGCGGTAGGCGGAGACCAGCGCCGAGGTGGAGGTGGACTTGCCGACCCCGGGCGAGCCGGTCAGGCCCACCGTGTACGCCCGCCCGGTGTACGGCGCGAGCGCGGCCATCGCCTCCCGCAGCTGCGGCGCGGCGTTCTCGACCAGCGTGATCAGCCGGGCGACCGCCCGCGGCCGGCCCTCCCGGGCCTGCCCGACCAGCGTGGCGACATCGATCATCAGGAGCTCCTTGCGCAATGCCGTCGAATGCCGAGGGGCTGCGGGCCGCCACAGCGGTCCGCAGCCCTGGGGTCGGATCGGCCGGTCAGGCCTTCGGGACGCGCACGATCAGCGCGTCGCCCTGGCCGCCGCCGCCGCACAGCGCGGCCGCGCCGACCCCGCCGCCGCGGCGCTGCAGCTCCAGCGCGAGGGTCAGCACCACGCGGGCGCCGGACATCCCGATCGGGTGGCCGAGCGCGATGGCGCCGCCGTTGACGTTGACGATGTCGGAGCTGACGCCCAGGTCCTTCATGGACTGGTGGGCGACGGCCGCGAAGGCCTCGTTGATCTCGATCAGGTCGAGGTCGGCGACCTCCAGGCCCTCCTTGGCCAGCGCGTGCTTGATCGCGTTGGACGGCTGCGACTGCAGCGAGTTGTCCGGGCCGGCCACGTTGCCGTGGGCGCCGATCTCGGCGATCCAGCTCAGGCCCAGCTCCTCGGCCTTGGCCTTGCTCATCACGACCACGGCGGCGGCGCCGTCGGAGATCTGCGAGGAGGTGCCGGCGGTGATCGTGCCGTCCTTGGCGAAGGCCGGGCGCAGCTTGGCCAGGCCCTCGACGGTGGTGTCCGCCCGGATGCCCTCGTCCTGGCTGAACAGCACCGGCTCGCCCTTGCGCTGCGGGATGGCGACCGGGACGATCTCGGCGTCGAAGACCCCGTCGGCCTGCGCCTTGGCGGCCCGCTGGTGGGAGGCGGCGGCGATCTCGTCCTGCACCTCGCGCGGGATGCCCAGGCGGGTGTTGTGCTTCTCGGTGGACTCGCCCATCGGGATGTTCTCGTAGGCGTCGGTGAGGCCGTCGTGGGCCATCGCGTCGAGCATCGAGATCGCACCGTACTTGAAGCCCTCGCGGGACTTCGGGAGCAGGTGCGGGGCGTTGGTCATCGACTCCTGGCCGCCGGCCACCACGATGTCGAACTCGCCGGCCCGGATCAGCTGGTCGGCCAGCGCGATGGCGTCGAGGCCGGAGAGGCAGACCTTGTTGACGGTCAGCGCCGGGACGTTCATCGGGATGCCGGCCTTGACGGCGGCCTGGCGGGCCGGGATCTGGCCGGCGCCGGCCTGGAGCACCTGGCCCATGATCACGTACTGGACCTGCTCGCCGGTGATCCCGGCCCGCTCCAGGGCCGCCTTGATCGCGACGCCGCCGAGGTCGGCGCCGGAGAAGCCCTTGAGGGAACCCAGCAGGCGGCCCATCGGGGTCCGCGCACCGGCAACGATCACAGAGGTGGTGTTGGTCATGGGACGGGCCCCTTCGCACGTCGTGGCCAGGTGAGGATGCGCTCAATGTACTGACCTGTTACCCGCCCGTCACCGGAGCGACGGTGTGATCGAGCGCACTGGCACCATCCAGTCAACACCGTGCCGACCCGCCCCGGGTGAACCGCCCGCCGTGTGAGCAGGCTCGCACCCCGGGCACTGGCGCCCGTCGCGGACCATGCGCTGCACTTGATGCACCTTGCCCCCGCCACACTCTCCCCCTCACCGGAGGCCGTCGTGCTGACCCGCATCGACCACATCGGCATCGCCTGCCGAGACCTCGACAAGACGGTCGAGTTCTACCGCGCCACCTACGGCTTCGAGGTCTTCCACTCCGAGGTCAACGAGGAGCAGGGGGTCCGCGAGGCCATGCTCCGGATCAACGGCACCGACGACGGCGGCGCCTCCTACCTCCAGCTGCTGGAGCCCACCCGGCCCGACTCCACCGTGGCCAAGTGGCTGGAGAAGAACGGCGAGGGCGTGCACCACATCGCCTTCGGCACCGCCGACGTGGACGGCGACTCCGAGGCCATCCGGGACAAGGGCGTCCGGGTCCTCTACGACCAGCCGCGGATCGGCTCGATGGGTTCGCGGATCACCTTCCTGCACCCCAAGGACTGCGGCGGCGTCCTGACCGAGCTGGTCACCTCCGCGCAGCAGGCCCACGACGAGCACTGATCCCCTCCCGGCCCGCCCCGGGGCGCCGCGCGCCCCGGCGGCAGCCGACGGCCCGTCGGTCATGACCCGTCAGTAACCTGGCGGGAAGAGCCGGAAAACACCCCTGCGGCCATTCCCCCGCAGTGCGCTCCCACTACAATGCCCAGGTGCGCGAAGGCTCCGGGGGACGGAGGCGACGGGCACGGCCGAAGACAGGCCCGTCCGCCCTCCGGCGGCGGCCCGTCGCAAGGGGAGTCCATTACGCGGGCACGGCTGAACAGTCGCAAGACGGATCTGTCACCATTCTCCACAAGGCAAGAGTTCGCCCAGGAGTCCACCCGGACGGGGGAACGCGGCATCGCCGCGCTTCCGCGCCCCGGATTCCGACGACCGCGGCGGGCGGCCCCGGCATGGCAGGGGACGTCCACCGGCTGCGGATGCAAGGAGCCAGTCGGACCGGCGCCCGGGATACCGGAGCCCGGAACCGGCCGGGTCGAGGACGCGACCAGGAGATGGATGGGACCGCGGAGTGCGGGGCAACGACCGCTACGAGGCTGACGATCACCTCTCCCAGTTCGAGGCCGAGATGGGTCGGACTCGGAAGGAGCGGGACAAGGCAGTCGAGCATGCCGAGGACCTCGCCTACCAGGTGGAGGTGCTGCGGGCGAAACTGCACGAGTCCCGCCGCATGCTCGCCCAGCCGCGCGCCTTCGACGCCGTCTCGGGCCAGGCCGAGCAGATGCTCCGCACCGCCGAGATGCAGGCCCAGCAGCTGCGCGCCGACGCCGAGCGCCAGCTGCGCGACTCCCAGGCCGCCACCCAGCGGATCATGGCCGAGGCCGCCGAGCGCACCGCCCGGCTGGAGGCCGAACTCACCGCCCGCCGCCGCCAGCTGGAGGAGGAGCTCGCCGAGCTGCGCCGCTCCGCCGAGCAGCACGTCAACGGCTGGGCCGAGCAGACCAGGGCCGGCTCCGAGCAGGAGGCCCAGCGGCTGCTCCAGGACGCCCGCGCCGAGGCGGAGCGCATGGTCGCCGCCGCCCGCGCCGAGGCCGTCGCCCTCTCCGACCAGGCCCGCGCCCAGACCGCCGCCGACGTGGACGCCGCCCGCGGCGAGGCCCAGGCCGCCGCCGAGGCCGAGACCTTCCGCAAGATGCTGGTCGCCACCGGGGACGACGTCCGGGTG
>NZ_JBEZUT010000475.1:0-4800 GCF_040636595.1 Kitasatospora sp. NPDC036755 | reverse complement strand
CTCGGCATCCGCGACCTGTTCGACGCCCCGACCGTCGCCGGTGTCGCGGAGCGACTGAAGGACGGCCGCCCGGCCCGACCCGCTCTGGTGGCGGGCGAGCGGCCCGAGGTGCTGCCGCTGTCCTTCGCCCAGCAACGGCTCTGGTTCCTCGACCAGCTCGAAGGTGCTGCCACGTACAACAGCCCGTACGCGTTCCGGCTGCGGGGGCCGGTGGACGTCGAGGCGTTGCGGGCGGCGATCGGTGACGTGGTGGGCCGGCACGAGGCCCTGCGAACGGTCTATCCGGCGGTGGACGGCAAGCCCCGCCAGGTGATTCTGCCGGCCGAGGGTATCCAGGTGCCGTTCACGGTCGATCCGTGCGCAGCAGAAGACGTGGCGGAGCGGATCTCGGCCGAGGCCTTCGCCTCCTTCGACCTCTCCTCCGAACTCCCGCTGCGGGTCGTGTTGTTCACGCTCGGCGAGGACGAGTCGGTGCTGGTGCTGACCCTGCACCACATCGCGAGCGACGGCTGGTCCTCCGGCCCGCTCTGGTCGGGCGTCGCCTCGGCCTACCGGGCCCGCCTCGCGGGGCTCCGGCCCGACTGGGAGCCGTTGGCCGTCCAGTACGCGGACTACGCGCTCTGGCAGCACGATCGGCTCGGCGGGACCATGGACCGCCAACTGACCTACTGGGCAGAGGCGTTGAGTGGGACCCCGCAGGAGCTCGCCCTGCCCTTCGACCGCCCCCGACCGGCTGCGGCCTCGCACGAGGGTGAGCTGCTGGAGTTCGGGCTGGACGCCGAACTGCATGCCGAGTTGGAGGCGCTGGCGCGTCGCCACGGGGTCACCCTGTTCATGGTGCTGCACGCGGCCCTGGCGGCCCTGCTGTCGCGGGTGGGTGCGGGGACGGACATCCCGATCGGGACGGTGGTGGCCGGGCGTTCTGACCAGGCGCTGGACGACCTGGTCGGGTTCTTCGTCAACACGCTCGTCCTGCGTACCGACCTGTCGGACGCCCCGACTTTCACCGAGCTCCTGGGCCGGGTCCGCGACACCGACCTGGCGGCCTTCACCCACCAGGACCTGCCGTTCGACCGGCTGGTCGAGGAGTTGAACCCGGTGCGTTCGCTGGGTCGGCACCCGCTGTTCCAGGTGATGCTGGTCCTGCAGAACAACGACGAGGGCGCGCTGGAGCTTCCGGACGTCACCGTGGGGACCGAGTCGTTCGGCACGCCGCCGGCCAAGTTCGACCTCAACCTCACCTGCGTCGAGAGCCGTGACGCCGCCGGTGCGCCGGCCGGCATCACGGTGGTCCTGCAGTACGCGACCGACCTGTTCGATCAGCGCACCGCGGGCATGCTGGCGGAGCGGCTGGTGCGCTCGCTCGGGGCGGCCGCCGGGGACCCGGAGGTTCCCGTGTCCGGCTGGGAGGTGTTCGACTCTCCCGAGCAGGAACGGTACTTCCTGACCCGGTCCGACCGGGCGCGGGCCGCGGTCGTCGAGCAGGTCCAGGAGACGGTGGAACGTCGTGGCCCCCGGACGGCGCAGGAGGAGATTCTGTGCGCCTTCTTCGCCGAGGTCCTCGGGGTGCCCTCGGTGGGGGTCGAGGACAACTTCTTCGCGCTGGGCGGGCATTCGCTCCTCGCGACCCGGTTGATCAGCCGCATCCGGACCGCCCTCAACGCGGAGCTCGGCATCCGGGACCTGTTCCGCAACCCGACCGTCGCCGGGGTGCTGGAGAAGCTGAAGGAGGGGCGTCCGGCCCGGCCTGCCCTGGTGGCGGGGGAGCGGCCGGAGGTGCTGCCGCTGTCCTTCGCCCAGCAGCGGCTCTGGTTCCTGGACCAGCTCGAAGGCGCTGCCACGTACAACAGCCCGTTCGCCTTCCGCCTGCGCGGATCGGTGGACGTCGAGGGGCTGCGGGCGGCGATCGGTGACGTGGTGGGTCGGCACGAGGCCCTGCGGACGGTCTATCCCGCCGTCGACGGCAAGCCCCGCCAGGTGGTCCTGCCGGCGGAGAACGTCCGGGTCCCGTTCAGGGTCGAGCCGTGCACGGCGGCGGAGGTCACGGAGCAGATCTCGGCCGAGGCGTACGCCTCCTTCGACCTCTCCTCCGAACTCCCGCTGCGGGTCGTGTTGTTCACGCTCGGTGAGGACGAGTCGGTGCTGGTGCTGACCCTGCACCACATCGCGAGCGACGGCTGGTCCTCCGGCCCGCTCTGGGAGGGCGTCGCCTCGGCCTACCGGGCCCGCCTCGCGGGGCTCCGGCCCGACTGGGAGCCGTTGGCGGTCCAGTACGCGGACTACACCCTCTGGCAGCACCACCAGCTCGGCGAGATCCTCGACGAGCAGCTGACGTACTGGCGTGACGTGCTGGGCGAGCTGCCGCAGGAGCTTGCGCTGCCGTTCGACCGGCCCCGGCCGGAGGCCGCGTCGCACGAGGGTGAGTTCCTGGAGTTCGGGCTGGACGCCGGGGTGCACGCGGAGTTGGAGGCGTTGGCGCGCCGGCACGGGGTCACCCTGTTCATGGTGCTGCACGCGGCGGTGGCCGCGCTGCTGTCGCGGGTGGGTGCGGGGACGGACATCCCGATCGGGACGGTGGTGGCCGGCCGGACGGACGAGGCGCTGGACGACCTGGTCGGGTTCTTCGTGAACACGCTGGTGCTGCGGACGGACGTGTCGGACGAGCCGACCTTCGCCGAGCTGCTGGGCCGGGTCCGGGAGGCGGACCTGGCGGCCTTCACCCACCAGGACCTGCCGTTCGACCGGCTGGTGGAGGAGTTGAACCCGGTGCGTTCGCTGGGTCGGCATCCGCTGTTCCAGGTGATGCTGGTTCTCCAGAACAACGACGAGGGGACTCTCCGGCTGCCGGGCCTCACCGCGGAGTCCGAGCCGTTCGGGACACCGCCCGCCAAGTTCGACCTCAACCTCACCTGCGTGGAGAACCGCGACGCCGCCGGCGGGCCCGCGGGCATCACCGTCCTGCTGCAGTACGCGACCGACCTGTTCGACCGGGGGACCGCGGGTCTGCTGGGGGAGCGGCTGGTGCGGTTGCTCGGGGTGGCCGCCGCGGACCCGGAGGTTCCCGTGTCCGGCTGGGAGGTGTTCGACTCTCCCGAGCAGGAACGGTACTTCCTCTCCCGGGCCGAGCGGGCGTGGTCCGACGAGCCGTGGAACGAGCAGGGTGCGGCGCCGGGCAACCGCGGTCCTCGGACGGCGCAGGAGGAGATCCTCTGCGCGTTCTTCGCCGAGGTCCTCGGGGTGCCCTCGGTGGGGGTCGAGGACAACTTCTTCGCGCTGGGCGGGCATTCGCTCCTCGCGACCCGGTTGATCAGCCGCATCCGTACCACGTTGAAGGCCGAACTCGGTATCCGGGACCTGTTCCGTAACCCGACCGTCGCCGGGGTGCTGGAGAAGCTGAAGGAGGGGCGTCCGGCCCGGCCCGCCCTGGTGGCGGGTGAGCGGCCGGAGGTGCTGCCGCTGTCCTTCGCGCAGCAGCGGCTGTGGTTCCTGGACCAGTTGGAGGGGGCGTCGGCGGCGTACAACAGTCCGTTCGCCTTCCGCCTGCGCGGATCGGTGGACGTCGAGGCGTTGCGGGCGGCGATCGGTGACGTGGTGGGTCGGCACGAGGCGCTGCGGACGGTCTATCCGGCGGTCGACGGGCGGCCGCGGCAGGTGGTGCTCCCGGCCGGGGAGGTCCGGGTGCCGTTCGCGGTCGTGGAGTGCGCGGGCGAGGAGGTGGCGGAGCGGATCTCGGCCGAGGCCTTCACCGTCTTCGACCTCTCGGCCGAACTCCCGCTGCGGGTCGTGCTGTTCACCATCGGCGAGGACGAGTCGGTGCTGGTGCTGACCCTTCACCACATTGCGAGCGACGGCTGGTCCTCCGGCGTGCTCTGGTCGGGCGTCGCCTCGGCCTACCAGGCCCGTCTGGCCGGTGCCGTACCGGACTGGAAGCCGTTGGCGGTCCAGTACGCGGACTACACGCTCTGGCAGCACCACCAGCTCGATGAGGTCATGGACCAGCAACTCGCTCACTGGTCGCAGGTGTTGCGGGACCTCCCGCAGGAGCTCGCGCTGCCCCTGGACCGGGCCCGCCCGGCCACCGCTTCGGGTGACGGCGAACTGCTGGAGTTCCACCTCGACGCCGAACTCCACGCCGGACTCGACGCGTTGGCGCGCCGGAACGGCGTCACCCTGTTCATGGTGCTGCACGCGGCGGTGGCCGCGCTGCTGTCGCAGATGGGCGCCGGCACGGACATCCCGATCGGCACGGTGGTGGCCGGGCGTACGGACGAGGCGTTGGACGAGTTGGTCGGGTTCTTCGTGAACACGCTGGTCCTGCGGACGGATCTGTCGGGCGAGCCGACGTTCGACGAGCTGCTGGGTCGGGTCCGGGAGGCGGATCTGGCGGCGTTCTCGAACCAGGACGTGCCGTTCGAGCGGTTGGTGGAGGAGCTGAACCCGGTTCGCTCGGCCTCGGTGCACCCCCTGTTCCAGGTCATGCTGGTCCTGCAGAACAACGAGGGGGGCGCCCTCCGGCTGCCGGGCCTCACCGCGGAGTCCGAGCCGTTCGGGACGCCGCCCGTCAAGTTCGACCTCAACCTCACCTGCGTCGAGAACCGCGACGCGGCCAACGCGCCCGCGGGCATCCTCGGCGTCCTCCACTACGCCACCGATCTGTTCGACCACGGCACTGTCGGCTTGCTCGCGGAGCGTTTGCGGCGGGTGTTGTCCGCGATGGTGGTGGATGCGGGGCAGGTGGTGGGTTCGGTGGATGTGTTGGTGGGTGGCGAGCGTGAGTTGATCGTGTCGGGGTGGGGTGGT
>NZ_JBEZUT010000474.1:0-4827 GCF_040636595.1 Kitasatospora sp. NPDC036755 | reverse complement strand
GGCGGATCGCGCCAGAGCACCTCCTCCAGCGCGTCGGAGACGGTCAGCCGCCCGCCGGTGAGGGTGGCCCGTGGCCGTGCCGGCCAGCGCGGACAGCATCTCGGCGGCGGTCAGCGCACTGCCGTGCCCGGCCACCAGGACGGCACGCGGCCGGCCGTCCGGCCGCAGCCGGTCGAGGCCGGCCGTCTCCGCCTGCCGCAGCGCGGTGCGGACCCGCGCCCCGGCACCGGCCAGAGCCAGCAGGGCGCGGTCGTGGTCGGCGCGCTGGAGCGCGGCCGGGTCGTCGAGCAGGGTGTCGTCGAGCATGCGGCGAACCTCCGGCTGCGGTCCTGGGGCGCGCGCTCCGCTGCGCGCCGGGCGGTCGGGGTGGGGCTTCGCCCCCAGGATCAGGCCGGGCGGCGGGCCTCGTCCACCAGGAGGACCGGAATGCCCTCGCGGACCGGGTACGCGAGACCGCAGTCGGCGCCGGTGCAGACCAGCTCGGGCTGCTCCTCGGTGCCGCCCTCGGCGACCGCGGCCCGGCACTGCGGGCAGACCAGGATCTCCAGCAGGAAGGATTCGAGCTTCATGGGGCTCTCCAAAGTTCGGGGGTGGCACGGAGGTGCCCCGGCCGATAGGAAACCCTACCGGCCGGGGCACCGGGCGCGGAGATCAGCCGCCCCACCGGGGCGGACCGGCTCAGCCGCGGACGACAGCCAGGACGCCGTCGCGCAGTTCGGCCATCCGCGCCGGGTCCTTGGCCTCGACGTTCAGGCGCAGCAGCGGCTCGGTGTTGGAGGCGCGCAGGTTGAACCACCAGTCCGGGCCGGCCACCGTCAGGCCGTCCAGCTCGTCGACCGTGGTGTCCTCCCCGCCGGCGTAGGCGGCGCGGACGGCGGCGGTGCTGGCGGCCTGGTCGGCCACGGTGCTGTTGATCTCGCCGGAGGCGGCGTAGCGGTCGTACTCGGCGGTGAGCTCGGACAGCGCGGCCGGCTGCCCGCCGAGCGCGGCGAGCACGTGCAGCGCGGCCAGCATGCCGGTGTCGGCGCGCCAGAAGTCGCGGAAGTAGTAGTGCGCGGAGTGCTCGCCGCCGAAGACGGCGTCGGTCTCGGCCATCTCCTGCTTGATGAAGGAGTGGCCGACCCGGGTGCGCACCGGCTTGGCGCCGAGCTCCCTGACCACCTCGGGGACGGTCCAGGAGGTGATCAGGTTGTGGATGACGGTCGGCTCGGCCTCGCCGGCGGCGCGGGCGCGGGCGATCTCGCGGACGGCGACCAGGGCGGTGATCGCCGACGGGGAGACCGGCTCGCCGCGCTCGTCCACGACGAAGCAGCGGTCGGCGTCGCCGTCGAAGGCCAGGCCCACGTCGGCGCCGACCTCGCGGACCTTGGCCTGGAGGTCGACCAGGTTCTTCGGGTCGAGCGGGTTGGCCTCGTGGTTCGGGAAGGTGCCGTCCAGCTCGAAGTACATCGGGACGAGCTCGATCGGCAGGCCGTCGAAGACGGTCGGCACGGTGTGGCCGCCCATGCCGTTGCCGGCGTCCACCGCGACCTTGAGCGGGCGGATCGCGGTCAGGTCGACCAGGCCCAGCAGGTGGTCGGCGTAGCCGCGCAGGGTGTCCTGGGCGGACAGCGAGCCCGGCTCCACGTCCTTGGCGGGCACGGTGACGGTGTCGTCCTCGGCCGTCCAGGACTCGACCAGCTCGCGGATCTCGGACAGGCCGGTGTCCTGGCCGACCGGGGCGGCGCCGGCCCGGCACAGCTTGATGCCGTTGTACTGGGCCGGGTTGTGGCTGGCGGTGAACATCGCGCCGGGCAGGTCGAGCTTGCCGCTGGCGTAGTAGAGCTGGTCGGTGGAGCACAGCCCGATCTGCACCACGTCGGCGCCGTAGGCGGCGGCGCCCTCGGCGAAGGCCAGGCTCAGCGACGGCGAGGAGGGGCGCATGTCGTGCCCGACCACGATCGCGGACGCGCCGGTGACCTGCACGAACGCGGCACCGAAGGCCCGGGACAGGCTCTCGTCCCACTGGTCCGGGACGACGCCTCGGACGTCGTACGCCTTCACGAGCTGCTTGAGGTCGCGCACTGCGGCTCCACCCTGGTCTTGGACTGATCACGGAACGTCGGGCCACCGCACGTCCGGTCGACGGGCGCGGTGACGGTAGACGGGCAGCGTACCCGGGTCGGACGAACGCCCCGTGCCGGGTGAGTCCTCAGTTGTCGGGCGAGCGCAGCACCCGGAGGTGGCCGCGGCGGCCGCCCTCGGTGGAATCGCCCTCGGGGCCGCGGCCCTGACGGGGGGTCTGCGGACGGGCGGCCTCGCGCACGGCGTTGGCCAGCGCCTCCAGGTCGTCGCTGCTGCGGCGCAGCGGCCCGGCCTCGGCGATGAGCCGGACGACCTCCCAGCCGCGCGGGGCGGTGAGGCGCTCGGCGTGCTCGGCGCACAGGTCGTAGCAGTGCGGCTCGGCGTAGGTGGCGAGCGGTCCGAGGACGGCGGTGGAGTCCGCGTAGACGTACGTCAGCGTCGCGACGGCCGGCCGGCCGCACGCGGTCCGCGAACAACGACGTACAGAGCTCACGAGGGTGGACGGTACCGCACTCCCCGCCGGGGAGCGAAGACCGCCTGCCCGGAAGGGGTGCCGTGTCGCCCCTCGGGCGCCGGGGCCGCGTATCCAACGCCCCGTGCGATTCCCGGTCGGAGTGGTCCACTTCCGACCGTCCAAGGACTACCCTCGGCAGTGATATGGACAGCTCCGCACCGCAGTCATCGACAGGCCCGGCGCGCCGCCCCCGGCACCGCGACCGGCACGGGCGGGGCCTGCGCGGGCCGCTGGCGCCGCCGCAGGTACCGATCTCGCTCACCCGTTCCGAACTGTTCGACGACTACGTCCGGGAGTCGGTGGAGCGTCTCGAACGGCGCTGGCCGCAGTTGATCGAGGTGGAGTTCGCCGTCCAGGAGGTGCCGCTGCACGAGCCGGACGGCGCCGACGCCGAGGACGGCGTGCCGCTGGGGCGGGTGTCGCCGGCCCAGCAGGGGCGCAAGAGCCAGATCGTGGTGTACCGGCGGCCGGTGGAGATCCGGGCGAAGACCCGGGAGGACCGCGCGGCGCTGGTGCACGAGATCCTGATCGAGCAGGTCGCCGAGCTGCTGGGGCTGTCGCCGGACGCCATCGACCCGCGCTACGACGAGGACTGATCCCTCCGGGGCGGCACCGGCGGTGCCGCCCCGGAGGCCGCTCAGCGCAGGACGACGCCCGGGTCCTGGCGGGCCTGCGGCACCTTGACGGTGCTGCGGTCGTCGCGCAGCGCCTGGACGGTGAACATCGGCACGTCCTTGGCCGGCAGGGACAGCATCCGGGCGGCCACCACCGGGCCGCCGGAGACGGTCTCCACGGTGAGCGCGAAGACGCCGTTCAACCCGGCGGGCTCGGGCGCCGGCAGCGCGACCGTGCCGCCGGCCGGGACCTGGACCTCCTTGGTGGCCGGGGTGCCGCCGCCGCTGCCGGCCGAGGCGGTGACCCGGACGGTGGCGGCCTCGCCGCTGGAGGTCAGGTAGAGCGTGGAGGCGCCGCCCCGGTTGTCGGCGACGGTGGCCCGGGCGCCGACCGGGTCGCTGCCGGTCAGCCAGGCCGCGTCGGTCTTGCCGTTGGCCGCCGCCCGGTCGATCCGCAGCCCGGCCACGATCGGGGTGCGGTGCTTGTCGTCGCTGGGCGACAGGCGCAGCCCGGCGACCTCGTCCCGGGTGACCTTGCCGAGGTCGACGGCGGCCACCATGCCCGCCTTGACGTGGATCGTCTCGTTGCCGGCCGGGCTGAACCAGCCGTTCTTGCCGGACAGCTGGATCTTCAGGTCGGCGTCGTCCTCCGGCGGCGCCCAGACCACCAGCCGGGCGGAGGCGGTGTCGGCGGGCAGGCCGGGCAGCACCTGGACGGGGGCCGGGTCGGCCGAGGCCGGGACCCAGTCGGCGCCCTTGCCGCCGTCGGCGGCGTGCAGCGCGGCGCCGACCCGTCCCGAGCGCACCACCACGTGCACCGCGAGGTCGGCGACCGCGCCCTTGCTGAGGGTCGACAGCAGGACGGACTGGGAGCTGCCGGGCGCCACGGTGATCCCGTTGGCGGCGTCGTTGTCGATCAGGCCCTTGTCGCCGTACAGCTTGATGTCCACCACCGCGGCGGAGGACTCGGTGTTGACCAGGCTGAGGTAGTCGACCCGGTCGCCGGCGGTGCTCGCCCCGGCGAACCAGAAGCTCGTCGCGGCCGGGGTGCAGGTGAGGCCGGACAGGCCGAGGCCGCGCTGCTCGGTGACCACCGTGGTCTGGGTGACGGTGAAGCCGGGGGCGAGGGCCCCGGTGGCGACGGCCCCGGTGCCGGGCGCGGCGTCGCCGTTGGCGGCCGGGCCGGTGACCGGGGTGCCGGGCTTGGTGACGGTCAGCCGGGCGTCGGCGGGCGCCGCGTCCTTGTCCTGGGCCGGGGTGCTCGGGGCGCCCGAACCGCTCGGGGCCGGGGCGGCGGGCGTCGCCGGGGCCGCGGGGGCCGCGGTCGGCTGGGCGGCGGGCACCGCGGGCGCGGCCGCGTCGGACAGCCAGCCGGCCCCGCCGGTGGCGGAGCCCGTCCCGGGCGGGGTGTAGGCGGTGAGCGTGGTCGACCCGGTCAGGCCCTGGATCGGCTGCGGGCAGACCGCCGACGTCCGCTCGACCTGCGCGGTGACCGGGGCGGCCGCGGCACCCGCCTTGGCCGGGGCGGCCGGCGGGCGCGCCTCGGCGATCCCGAACACCGCCGCCAGCACCACGGCGGCGGCGAGCAGGGACGGCGTGGTCCTGGCCGCACCGCCGGCTCCGGAACCTCCGGCC
>NZ_JBEZUT010000473.1:0-4836 GCF_040636595.1 Kitasatospora sp. NPDC036755 | reverse complement strand
CCTGGTGGAGGAGGGCGTGGGTCAGCTCGTGTTCGAAGATCTCGGCGTCGTCCTTGGACGCGAAGTAGCCGTGCTTCTCGCCGGCGGCGCGGTAGCAAGACCTTCGTCGCCACCACGCTGCTCCAGCTCGTCGGCGAGCACCGGCTGGACCTCGACGACCGCCTGGAGTGCCTGCTGCCCGGCGTCGTCCCGAACAGCGCCGCGATCACCGTCCGGCAACTCCTCGACCACACCAGCGGCGTCGCCGAGTACGCCCAGGACCGGGCCTTCGACTTCCAACGGCCGCAATGGCTCGACGGCGGCCGCTTCAGGCACTACGGCCTCCAGGACCTGGTGGACATCGCCAACCGCTACCCGCCCGACTTCCCGCCCGGCCAGGACTGGCGGTACTCCAACACCAACTACGTCCTGATCGGGATGGTCGTCGAGAAGCTCACCGGCCGCAGCTGGAACGAGGAGGTGACCCGCAGAATCATCCGCCCGCTCGGCCTCTCCGGCACCCGGATGCCCGGCGACTCGCCCGTCCTCCCCGGCCCGCACGCCCACGGCTACCTCAAGACCGCCACCGGCCCGGTCGACGTCACCCTGCTCAACCCCTCGATGGCCGGCCCGGCCGGCGCCGGCGTCTCCACCACGGCGGACCTGACCGCCTTCCTCGACGCCCTGCTCGGCGGCCGCCTGCTGCGCCCGGCCGAACTCGCCGCGATGAAACGGACCACCGCCCACGGCGAGGGCCGGACGTACGGCCTCGGCCTGCAGCGCCTCGACACCCCCTGCGGCTCCTTCTGGGGCCACGCGGGCGGCGTCCCCGGCTACAGCACGATGATGCTCGGCGCCCCGGACGGCGGGCGGGCGTTCGCCGGGAGCACCACCGTCCACGACGCCCCGGAGGCGCCCGCCAACGCCGCCTGGAACACGGTGATCGTGACGGCGCTCTGCGGCGCCCGGCCCGCGGCCCCCGCGACCGCCCCCGGCGCGGCCGGACCCGACCTCGCCCGCACGGCACCCTGACCGACCCCCTACGCTGACCGGCGACCCAACGGCCCACCGTCACCAGGAGGACGAGCCATGGCAGAGCCGCTGATCGCCGCAGTCGGGGGCAGGGAGCCCGCCGTCGACCCGGGAGCCTTCGTGGCGCCCAACGCCGTCGTGGTCGGGGACGTGACCGTCGCCGCCGGTGCCGGCGTCTGGTACGGCGCGGTGCTGCGCGGCGACGCCGAGTCGATCAGCGTCGGCGCGGGCAGCAACATCCAGGACAACTGCACCCTGCACGCCGACCCCGGCTTCCCGCTGGTGGTCGGCGAACGGGTATCGGTCGGCCACAACGCCGTGCTGCACGGCTGCACGGTCGAGGACGACGTCTTGGTGGGCATGAACGCCACCGTGCTCAACGGCGCCCGGATCGGCACCGGCTCGCTGGTCGCGGCCGGCGCGGTGGTGCCCCAGGGCATGGCCGTCCCGCCCGGCTCGCTGGTCGCCGGCGTCCCGGCCAGGGTCCGGCGCGAGCTGACCGAGGACGAGAGGGCGGGCATCAAGGCCAACGGCGCCGGCTACCAGCTGCTCGCCGAGGCCCACCGGGAGATCTAGACCGGTCTAGACCGCCGTCACCTTCCCGTCGACGGCCACCGCGGTCACCCCGGCCGCCGCCGGTTCCGTCGCCACGGGGGCGGGCCGGCGCCGGTCGGCCGCCCAGGCGAGCACCGCGATCAGCGTTCCCGCGGCGGCCAGGCCCGCGCCGACCAGCGTCGGCGCGGTCCAGCCGAACCCGGCGGCCAGCGCCAGCCCGCCGAAGTACGCGCCCTGGGCGTTGGCCAGGTTGAAGGCGCCCTGCACCGTCGCCGAGGCCAGGGTCGGGGCGCTGCGCGCCTTCTGGAGCACCAGGGTCTGCACGGCCGGCACGATCGCGAAGCCGAACAGCCCGATCAGCACCACGGTGACGGCCGCCGACCAGCGGGCGTGAGCCGTCACCGCGAACAGCGCCAGGGTGGCGGAGAGCAGCACGAAGGCCGCGCAGACGGTCGGCCGCAGCGCCCGGTCGGCGGCGAACCCGCCCAGCACGTTGCCGATCGTCATGCCGACCCCGAACAGCGCCAGCACCAGGGTCACCGAGCCGGTGGCGTACCCGGAGACCTCGGTGAGCAGCGGCGCGATGTAGCTGTAGCAGGCGAAGAAGCCGCCGCAGCCGAACACCACGGTGGCCAGCGCCAGCCAGAGCTGCCCGCTGCGGAAGGCCCGCAGCTCGTGTCGGAGCCCGGACTGGCCGGGGGAGGGGAGCGCGGGCACCAGCCGGGCGATGGCGGCCGTCCCGGCGGCCGCGATCAGCACGACCACCAGCATGGTCGCCCGCCAGCCCAGGTGCTGGCCGAGCAGGGTCGCGGCCGGGACGCCGACGATGTTGGCGACGGTCAGTCCGGAGAACATCACGGCCACCGCCCGGGCCCGCCGGTGCGGCGCGACCAGCTCGGCCGCCGCCACCGCGCCGGCCCCGAAGAAGGCCCCGTGCGGCAGCCCGGTGACCAGCCGGGCGGCGGCCAGGGTCCAGAAGTCGGGGGCCAGCGCGCACAGCAGGTTGCCGGTCGCGAACAGGCCGGCCAGCGCCACCAGGACGGCCTTGCGCGGCCGTCCGGAGGCCAGCGCGGTCAGCAGCGGCGCACCGACCACCACCCCCAGCGCGTACGCCGAGATCAGCCAGCCCGCCTGCGGGATGGAGACGTGGAGGCTGTCGGCGACCTGGGGGAGCAGGCCCATGGCGGCGAATTCGGTGGTTCCGATGGCGAACGCGGTGACGGCCAGCGCGAGCAGCGCGAGAGGCAAGGGGGGACTCCGGAGTGATGCCGACGGACCGGGGAAGCGCGCGGCGGGGCGAAGGGCGGGGTGGGGCGAAGGGCGGGGACGACGGTGGGACGGGCGGCCGGACGAAGCGGGACGAATTCGTTCGTCCGGCATCCTAATCCGGCCGGGTGACGGCGTCGTGAGGTGCGTGTGACGAACGGGGGTCGCCGACCCGGCCGAGGCGCGCGAGACTGGGAGCATGTGCCGCAACATCAAGACCCTGCGACCTCCCGTCACGCCCGACGCCGACGAGGAGGACTTCCACGCCGCGGCCCTCCAGTACGTCCGCAAGGTGTCCGGGTTCCGGGCCCCCGCGGCGCACAACCGGGAGGCCTTCGACCGGGCCGTCGAGGCGGTCGCGGAGGCCACCGGGCGGCTGCTCGCCGAGCTGGAGGTCCGCGGCCCGCACGCCCGGGCCGCCGTGCCGGCCGAGGCCGCCGGGTAGGCGGGAGCCGGTGTGATGAACCGTGCCGAGCGCTACGCCCTGACCTTCCCCGGTACCCCCGGCACCCAGGCCCCGCAGGACGTCGTGGTGGTGACCCGCACCGACGCGACCGGCCCGGGCGGCCACCCCGTGTACGAGGACGAGACCGGCATCGTCCGGGCCGAGATCAGCGCCGCCGGCGAGGTCCGGATACTGGCCAGCGGCGGCCACCAGGAGCCGAACGGGCCGGTGCACGCCCACCCGCTATCCTGACCGGAAGCAGCGGCGCGGAACACCTCCGTCAGGCACAATCACGGTATGACCACAGCGAGTTGGCAGGGCGTCGTCATCGCCGAGAGCGACGACACCGTCGTCGTCGAGGGCAACCACTACTTCCCGGCCGAGGCGGTGCGCACCGAGTACCTGCGCCCCTCGGAGACCACCACGGTGTGCGGCTGGAAGGGCACCGCCGGCTACTGGACGGTGGAGGTCGAGGGGCGGACCAACCCGGACGCCGCCTGGTTCTACGCCGACCCGATGCCCGGAGCCGAGCACGTGCGCGACCGGGTGGCCTTCTGGCGTGGGGTGGAGATCGTCGAGTAGGCGGCCCCGGCCCCCGGGCCGTGCCGCCGCCCAGCGAAAGGGGCACCGGATTCCCATGGCAGTCTTCCGCAGGCCCGGCCGCTCCCGGCCGGCCGTCGAACCGGATCCCGCCGGCTCCGGCCCGACCGAGCCCGACCGGGCCGGAGCCGAGCTGACCGAGCGGCTCGCCGAACTGGTCGAGGAGTCCGAGCGGCCCGTCGGCGAGGGCCCGGTCGCCGCGTACGCGGCACGCCGGCGCGGCCGCGGCCGCGCCCTGGTGCTGCACACCGCCCGACTGCTGGGCCAGGGCGGCCGGGCCGCCGCCAGGGGAGCGGCCAAGGGCGCCGCGTACGGCGGCAAGGCGCTGACCGAGCAGCTGGTGCGGACCGCGCCGCGGATCCCGGTGCGCGACCTCGCCACCCTGCGGGCGCAGCACCCGGACGCCGCCTTCCCCGAGCAGCTGGCCGACCTGCTGGTGGCCGGCGCCGTCCGGGCCTCCGGCGCGCTCGGCGCGGGCGTCGGCGCGGCGGCGATGCTGCCGGTGCCGCCCGCGATGCCGGCCGAGATCGCGGCCGAGACGCTCGCGGTGGCGGCCGTGGAGGTCAAGCTGATCGCCGAGCTGCACGAGGTGTACGGCACCCCGGCCGTGGGCACCGCCACCCAGCGGGCAGGCGCCTACCTCGGGGCCTGGGCCGACCGCCGGGGGATCGACGCGAGCCTGCTGGTGCGGCCCGCCGGCTTCGCCGCGCTGGCGATCGGCTCGGAGGTGCGCCGGAAGCTCGGCCGCCGGCTGACCCGCAGCTCGCTGCGCCACCTGCCGGCGGTGACGCCGCTGCTGGTCGGCGCGGGAATCGGCGCCACCATGAACCGCCGCGACACCCGCCGGCTGGCCGACGAGGTGCGGGAGGACCTGCGCGGGCGGCGGCCGGTGGACGGCGACTACTGGGCCGCGACCGCCCCGGCGCCGGTGGGCGGGACGGCCCAGCCGGGGGAGCGGG
>NZ_JBEZUT010000472.1:0-4881 GCF_040636595.1 Kitasatospora sp. NPDC036755 | reverse complement strand
GCCGGCTCGCGGCGGCGGTGGCCGGGCGGGTGCACGAGGCGGCCCGGCGGATGCTGGGCGGCCCCTCGGGCGGCGGGCTGGACCGGGCCGTGTTCGAGGAGCTGTTCCCGGTCGAGGGGGGCTGGGCCACCGCGGTGCTCGCCGAGGGCCTGTTCGTCCCCGCCGGGCCCGGATTCCGTTTCGCGCACGGGGAGTTCGCGGACTGGCTGCAGGGCCGGCACCTCGACCTGGACGTGGCGTTGCGACTGCTGCTCGGCGAGGCCGGGGACACCCCGCCCTGGCCCGCCGAGGGGGGCGAGGAGCCCGCGGGCCGCCGCCCGGCGGGGGAATCGGCCGCGGGGGCGAGCGCCGTCCCCCGGCACCGGATCGGCCCGGTCGCCGCCGCGCTGCGCCGGGTGGCCGAGACCTGGGGCGCCGGCGCGCTGGACCCGTGGCTGCACCGGATCTGGCGCGCCCTCGACCTGCGCCCGCCGGGCAGCGAACCGGCGTGGTGGGCGGCCCGGCTGCTCGTCGCGGGCCTGGCCGCCAGCCCGGACCGGGCCGAACACCGGTCCCTGCTGGAGCAGTTGGCGGCCCGGATCGCCGAACGGGCGGGCGCGGCGGGCGCGGTGGCGCTCCCGGCGGCCGGGCTCGGGCGCTTCGGCCCGGCCTTCTGGACCGGCCTCGGCCTGCCCGTCGAGGCCGAACTCGCCCTGCTGCGCCGCCTGGTGACCGCCGACGGCCTCGGGCAGCGCTTCCTCGCCGTGGTGGCCGAGCGGCTGCGCGCCGACCCGGTCGCGGTGTTCCCGCTGCTCTGCGCCTGGTTCGAGGACGCGCGCGGCCTGCCCGGCCGCCCCGGCCGCACGGTCGCCGACCTCGCCCACGAGCTGCTGCACGCCCACCGCCGGCTCGCACTGGACGAGTTGGCCGACGCGCTGGCGGCCGCCGCGCACCCGGGGGCGGACGCGCTGCTCACCGTCCTCGCCGCCGAGGAGCCGTCCGCGCTCTGCCGGGCGGTGGACCGCTGGAGCCACGACCGGCGGCCCGAGCGGCACGTCGCGGCGGCCGTGCACGCGCTGCGCGTGGCCCCGTACGCCTCCGGGGCCGGGGCCGAGCTGCTGCGGTACACCGCGCTGACCCTGCTCGGCCGGGAGGACGAGCCCGGTCTGCACGGGGCCGCGCTGGCGCTGCTGGTCGGCGACCCGGCGACCCGCGCCGCGTACCTGCCGGCCGCGCTCGCCCGGTTCCGGGCCGGCGGCGACGCCTTCCTCACCCCGCGGGCGCTCGCCCCGGCCCTGGAGAGCGACCCGCAGGCCGTCGTGGCCGCGCTCGCCGATCGGGCGGCCTCCCCCGGGTGCGCGGCCCTCGCCGAGACGCTGCGGGTGCTCGCCGACGCCACCGCCCCGGCCGCCGTGCGGTGCGGCGCCGAGCTGGCCGTCGGGCTGCTGCGCGGGGACGGGGGATCGGCCGGTCCGGTCGCCGTCGACTACCTCGGCCGTCGGCTGGCGCGCCCCGCCGGGGTCGGTCCGGACGGCCGGCCGGAGCTGCGGGTGCTGCTCGGCGCCGCGCTGGCCGCCCGCAGCGCGGCGGTCCGGCGGCCGTTCGCCGAGGTGCTGTCCGTCCCGGTGGCCGACCCGGCGGCGGACGCGCTGCGCTGCGAACTGCTGGACGCCCTGCTCGCCGCCGAGGCGGACCCGGCGGTGCTGACCGCCGTGGTGGAGCGGCTCGCCGAGCACTGCGCGGCCGAGCACCCCGCCCGGGCCCGGGCGGTGCTGGCCCGTACCGTCCCCGTCCTGCCGGGCGCGGACGAGCTGCTGGCGCGCTGCGCCGGGCGGTCGGCGGCCTTCGCCGGGCTGCTCGCCCGGTGGCCGTCCGGCCCCGTGCAGACCGCTCCGGACGGGCCCCGGCCGGGCCGGACGCAGGCCCTGGCGGCCGCCGGACGGGACCTCGGGCACGCCGCCGGGGAGGCCGAGCGGGCCGTCTCCCGGCGGGCGGCGGGGCGCCCGGGTGGGCCCAACCCGTATTCCGGTGCCTGAGCCGGGGCAGGCGCATGGCACGCTATAGGGGTTCGGGTTTTGAGCGTTTGAGCGTACAGAGGGTACGCACCGTACGGAACAAGGAGCGGTCAGGTGCAGCGCTGGCGTGGCCTGGAGGAGATCCCCGGGGACTGGGGACGCAGCGTCGTCACCATCGGCTCGTTCGACGGGGTGCACCGCGGACATCAGCTGATCATCGGGAAGGCGGTCGAGCGGGCCCGCGAACTCGGCATCCCGTCGGTCGTGGTGACCTTCGACCCGCACCCGCGCGAGGTCATCCGCCCGGGCAGCCACCCGCCGCTGCTCGCGCCGCACCCGCGCCGTGCCGAGCTGATCGCGGAGCTGGGCGTGGACGCGGTGCTGGTGCTGCCGTTCACCACCGCGTTCTCCCAGGAGTCCCCGGAGACCTTCGTCCGGCAGGTCCTGGTGGACGCGCTGCACGCGCGGGTCGTCATCGAGGGCCCCAACTTCCGCTTCGGGCACCGGGCCGCCGGGGACGTCGCGCTGCTCGGGGAGCTGGGCCGGGCGGACGACTTCGAGGTCGAGGTGGTCGACCTCCAGGTGTGCGGCACGGCGGGGGACGGCGAGCCGTTCTCGTCGAGCCTCACCCGCCGACTGGTGGAGACCGGGGACATGGCCGGCGCCAACGAGGTGCTGGGCCGCCCGCACCGGGTCGAGGGCGAGGTGGTGCGCGGCGCCCAGCGCGGCCGCGAGCTGGGCTACCCGACCGCCAACGTCGAGACCGTGCCGCACAGCGCGATCCCGGCCGACGGCGTGTACGCGGGCTGGCTGACCGCGGACGGCGAGCGGATGCCCGCGGCCATCTCGGTCGGCACCAACCCGACCTTCGACGGCACGGCCCGCACCGTGGAGGCCTACGCCATCGACCGGGTCGGCCTGGACCTGTACGGGATGCACGTGGCCGTGGACTTCCTCGCCTACCTGCGCGGGATGGAGAAGTTCGACTCCATCGACGCGCTGCTCGACCGGATGGCCGACGACGTCAAGCGGGCCCGCGAGCTGACCGACGGCATCTGACCGAGGGCGGCCGGGCGCCGCGACGGCGGAAGGGGCCCACCGACCTGGTGTCGGTGGGCCCCTTCCGCCGTCTCACTGCCGGGGTGCCTGCGGCGGGTAGCCGTAGCCGTACCCCGGCCCCGGCTGCTGCGGCCAGGGCGCCCCGGGCGCGGGCTGCTGGGGGTAGCCGTACCCGGGCGGGGGCGGCGGGGCCTGGCCGGGCTGCGGCGCCCACGGAGCGCCGGGGGCGGGCGGGCCGGCCTGCTGCGGGTAGGACGGGGGCTGCTGGGGGTCGGCGTACGGCTGCGGCTGGCCGCCCTGCTGCGGGTAGCCCGGCTGCGCCTGCTGCTGCCAGCCGGACTGCTGGGCGGCGGCCTGCTGGGCCCGGGCGATGTCCTCGCCGACCAGGGTGGCCAGCTCGAAGTAGGCCTCCCGGACCTTGGGCCGCATCATGTCGAGGTTGACCTCGGCGCCGGCCGCCAGGCTCTCGTCGAACGGCACCACGATCACGCCGCGGCAGCGGGTCTGGAAGTGCGCGACGATGTCCTCGACCTTGATCATCTTGCTGGTCTCGCGCACCCCGGAGACCACCGTGATGCTGCGCTGCACCAGGTCCGCGTAGCCGTGCGCGGAGAGCCAGTCCAGGGTGGTCGAGGCACTGGAGGCGCCGTCCACACTGGGGGTGGAGACGATGATCAGCTGGTCGGCCAGGTCCAGCACCCCGCGCATCGCGCTGTACAGCAGGCCGGTGCCGGAGTCGGTCAGGATGATCGGGTACTGGCGGCCCAGCACGTCGATCACCTGGCGGTAGTCCGAGTCGTTGAAGGTGGTCGACACCGCCGGGTCGACGTCGTTCGCCAGGATCTCCAGGCCCGAGTTCAGGTCCTGCGAGGTGAACTGACGGATGTCCATGTAGCTGCGCAGGTGCGGGATGGCCGTCACCAGGTCGCGGATGGTCGCGCCGGTCTGGCGCTTGACCCGGCGGCCCAGGGTGCCGGCGTCCGGGTTGGCGTCGATCGCGATCACCTTGTCCTGGCGCTCACTGGCCAGGGTCGCGCCGAGCGCGGTGGTGGTCGTGGTCTTGCCGACGCCGCCCTTGAGGCTGATCACCGCGATCCGGTAGCAGCTCAGCACCGGCGTGCGGATGATCTCCAGCTTGCGGGCCTTCTCGGCCGCCGCGGCCTTGCCGCCGAACTGGAAGCGCGGCTGCTGGCGCTGCTGCTTGGGCTGGCTGCGCAGCAGCCGGTCCGAGGACAGCTCGACGGCGGCGGTGTAGCCGAGCGGCGCGCCGTGCGCGGTCTGCTGCGGGGCGGCGGACTGCTGGAAGGCGCTGGGCTGCGGGCCCTGGGGCTGCTGATGCCAGGCCTGCCCCGGCTGCGGCTGTCCGGGCTGCGGGAAGCCGGGCGGGGCCTGCGGGCCGGGCTGCGGCGGGACCGGCTGCTGGTACGCGGCGGGCTGCGGCCAGCCGCCCTGGCGCGGGTCCACCGGGCCGGGCTGCGGGGCCGCCGGGCCGGGCTGCGGCGGCACGGCGGCCTGCGGGGCCGGCTGCGGAGGCTGGGCCTGGGGGGCCTGCTGGGCCTGCTGGGCCGCCCACGCGGCCTGCGGGTCCCAGGCCGGCGGTGCGCCCTGCGGATCCTGGGGGTGCTGGGGGTGTTGCGGCTGGGCCTGCTGGACCGGCGGCTGCGCGAAGTCCTGCGGCTGAACCGGCTGAACCGGCTGAACGGGGTGGGCGGGCTGCCCCGGCAGTCCGGCCGCGGCGGGCGCCGGGTACGGCTGCGGCTGGGGTGCGGGCGGCTGCGCCGCGGCCTCCGGCACCGGCCAGGCGGGGGCACCGGCCGGCGGCTGCTCG
>NZ_JBEZUT010000471.1:0-4893 GCF_040636595.1 Kitasatospora sp. NPDC036755 | reverse complement strand
GCCCGCACCGGCCACCCCGCCGCCGCCCACCGCCCCGCCGACCGTGCCCCCGCCGCCCACCGCTCCCCCGGGCCACCAGCCCGGCACCGGCTACGGCTACCCCCAGCAGCCCGGCACGGGGTACGGCTACCCGCAGCAGCAGGCGGGCGGTTACGGCTACCCGCAGCCCGGCGCCGGTCGGCAGCCGCAGCAGCAGCAGCCCTACCCGCAGCAGCCTGGCGGCTACGGCTACCCCCAACCGAACCAGCCCCAACCGAACCAGCCCGCGCCGAACCAGCCCGGGCCTCAGCAGCACCCCGCCGGCTACGGCTATCCGCAGCCCGGCACCGGCCAGCAGCCGCCCGTCCCGCCGCAGCCGCCGACGACCCGGCCCCCGGCGTCCGCCGGCGAGGAGTTCGCGCTGCCCCCGCAGGGCCCGCAGTTCCAGCCCCGCTGACGCCGCCCCCGGCGGGGCCGCCGCACCACCGCTCCGGCCCCGCCGTCACACCTCCATCGCACCCGTCGCGCCGCCGATCGCCACCGACCGCCGCCGACCGCCACCGACCGCCACCGACCGCCGACGGTCCGCGTCACTCGCTCTTGTACCCGCGCTGCCACTGCATGCCGAACCCGTACAGCCGGTCGATGTCCGCCTGGAACCCGTTGACGTACCGCACCTCGCGGCGCACCGTCAGCTGGTTGTCCCCCGCGTTCTCGATCAGCACCACCGCGCAGGAGCGCGCCGCCCGGGCCCGCTCCTCCAGCTTGATCTCGATCCGCGGCCCGGTCTGCGGCACGATCGTGACCACCGCGTGCGACTGCTCGAAGGCCGGCGTGCCGTCGTAGATGTAGACGAAGATCAGCAGCCGCTTGAACTTGTCCTTCTTCTCCAGGTTGACGTACATCGTCTCGCCGGACGGCGCCCCGTACTGGTCGTCGCCGCTGAGCTTGACGAACGGCGGGTTCTGGAGGTCGCCGAAGAGCCCGCCGAGCGGCTGCACCACGCCCGTGGTCCCGTCCGAGAGCTCGTACATGCAGGCGAGGTCGAGGTCGACGTTCATCGGCCCGCTGCTCTGCGCCGAGTCCGGGTCCTGCGGCCGCAGGATCCGCGGACTGAGGAACCGCTTGACGGAGTCGAGGGTGCTCGGCCGGGCGGCGCCCCCGGAGCTCATCGTCCAGTGCAGGTTGACGTACAGGTAGCCGGTGGTGGCGGCGGACCCGGTGATCGCGTGCTGCGGGGCCGACTTGGTGAGTATGACCTTGTGCTGACCGCCGGGGTTGTCGAAGGTGTAGCTCCTGTCCCCGCGCAGGTACTCCCAGATCGAGACCATCCCGTCCTCTCCCCCTGCTCCCGCCAGGCGTTCTGACGGTCCGCCGACCAATGATCGGGCATCGGCCCGGCCGTCGGATACCCCGTCCGGCCCTTCCCCTACCCAACGGGGCGCCATCGGCGGGTCGATTGGCCCCGGGAAGCCGCCCTCCCGTAACATGCCGCCCCTTCGGACGCGATATCGTCTAGCCGCACAGGTGTCCCGTCCGCCCCTGCGCGGGCGCGGCGGGCATGCCGTGCGGCGACGAACAAACCGTCAGGCAGTGCCCGCACGACTGGTCCTGACCGCCTGTGTCGCACTGTGATCCCGTCCCCTGCGGAAACCCGAGGCCCGACCCGCAATGAACCTGACCTCCATACAGCTGGTCTGGACCGTCGTCGGCGGCGCAGCCCTGCTGTTCGTCGCCGTCCTGATGGCGACACTGCGCTTCAAGAGCTCGAAGAAGGACGAGTCCGGCGACTCCTGGGAGCGCAGTGAGGAGCGCCGCCGGCGCAAGGAGATGATCTACGGCATCTCCTCGTACACGCTGCTGTTCTGCTGTGCCGGTGTCGCCGCCGCGCTCTCCTTCCACGGCCTGGTCGGCTTCGGCAAGGAGAACCTGGGCCTGTCCGGCGGCTGGGAGTACCTCGTCCCGTTCGGCCTGGACGGCGCCGCGATGTTCTGTTCGGTGCTCGCCGTCCGCGAGGCCAGCCACGGTGACGCGGCGCTCGGCTCGCGCCTGCTGGTCTGGGTGTTCGCGATCGCCTCGGCCTGGTTCAACTGGGTGCACGCCCCGCGCGGCGTGTCCCACGACGGTGCCCCGCAGTTCTTCTCCGGCATGTCGATCTCGGCGGCGATCCTGTTCGACCGCGCGCTGAAGCAGACCCGCAAGGCCGCGCTGCGCGAGCAGGGCCTGGTGCCGCGCCCGCTGCCGCAGATCCGCATCGTCCGCTGGCTGCGCGCGCCCCGCGAGACCTACGCGGCCTGGTCGCTGATGCTGCTGGAGAACGTCCGCAGCCTGGACGAGGCGGTCGAGGAGGTGCGCGAGGAGCGTCAGGCGAAGCTGGACGCCAAGGCCCGCGCCCGTACCGCCGACCGCCGCGAGCGGGCCGAGCTGAAGGCCATCTCCCGGCAGGGCGGCATGCTCGCCCGGGCCCGCGGTGGCCGCCAGGTTCCCGCCCTCACGGCTGCCGGAGACGGCCCGAGCGCTACGGAGCCTGCCCTAGCCGCGGGATCCGACGCCACCGCCTCGACCACCTCCGCCGCCGGCTCGCCGGAGCCGGCCGCCCTGGACGCCGGCCGCCGCCCGCGCGCCGCCGTCGGCTCGTCCTACTCCTCCTCGTCGTCCTACTCCTCCTCCTACTCCTCGTCGTCGTACTCGTCCGCCGGCACCGGGTCGTCCCGCAGCGACTCGACCGTCGACCTGACGGCAGACGACGACACCCTGTCGATGCCGAAGCTGGACTCGCTGGAGCGCAAGCTGCGCGCGATCGAGCAGCAGCTCGGCTGACCCGCCGGACCCGACGGGTACCACCAGGACCACGAAGAACGGCCGCCTCCGGGAAACCCCGGGGGCGGCCGTTTCGCGTGCCGGTCGGACGGCGGCTACTTCTCGGAGCCGACCAGTTCCGGTTCCTCGCTCGCGCCCTCGCGCCGGTTGCGCAGGACCGACGAGCCGAGCGCCAGTCCGATGAACGCGACGCCGATCAGGCCGGTGACGATCTCCGGGATGTGGTACTTGATCCCGACCAGCAGGATCGCCGCCAGCGCGCCGATCGCGTAGTGCGCGCCGTGCTCCAGGTAGACGTAGTCGTCCAGGGTGCCCTTGCGGACCAGGAAGACGGTCAGCGAGCGGATGTACATCGCGCCGATGCCCAGGCCCAGGGTGATCTGGAAGATGTCGCTGGAGATGGCGAACGCGCCGACCACGCCGTCGAAGGAGAACGAGGCGTCCAGGACCTCCAGGTAGAGGAAGAGGAAGAACGCCGCCTTGCCGCCGACCTGGATGATCGACTTGCCGGACTTCTCCGCCGCCTCCTCGCGCTCCTCCTCGGCCTCCAGGCCTGATTCGAAGATCGAGGAGAGGCCGTTGACGGCGAGGTAGGTGACCAGGCCGAGGACGCCGGCGAGCAGGACGGTCTCCGCGTGCTCCCCGGCGAAGAAGTTGGAGGCCAGCAGCAGGGCGACCAGGGCGACGACGGTGGAGAAGGCCTCCAGCTTGCCGACCTTCTCCAGCGGGCGCTCGATCCAGGACAGCCAGTTGTGGTCCTTCTCCTCGAAGATGAAGTCGAGGAAGATCATCAGCAGGAAGACGCCGCCGAAGGCCGCGATGGCCGGGTTGGCCGCCTCCAGGTACTGGCCGTAGGTGAGGCCGTCGTGGGTCTTGTCGGAGTGCAGCGCGAGGTCGATGACCGTCGCGGGGTTGAGCTTCGCGGTGAGGCCGACGACCAGCAGCGGGAAGACCAGGCGCATGCCGAAGACCGCGATGAGCACACCGACGGTCAGGAAGATCTTCTGCCAGTACGGGTTCATCCGCTTCAACACCGTGGCGTTGACCACCGCGTTGTCGAAGGACAGGGAGATCTCCAGGATGGAGAGGATCAGCACGATGCCGAAGCCTTGGGCTCCCCAGAGCAGTCCGGCCGCGACCAGGCCGATGGCGGTGATCGCGAACGACCAGCCGAATGTGCGGAGGAACACGGGAGTTGGCTACCTTTCGGGTTCTGGCCGTGCCGGGGGCGGCCTCGTCCCCGAGACGCCCCTGACCGGGCCCGGCCCGGTCAGGTCACCCCCGCACTGCCTTCTGTTCTCATGATCGGGTCGGGTGCGATCAGTCCTATTTTCGCCCTTACTGTACGTTCACGCCGAAGTCGAGCGCGATGCCACGCAGGCCGGAGGCGTACCCCTGGCCCACTGCGCGGAACTTCCACTCGCCCGCGTAGCGGTACAGCTCGCCGAAGATCATCGCGGTCTCGCTGGACGCGTCCTCGGACAGGTCGTAGCGGGCGATCTCCTGGCCGTCGAGCGAGTTGACGACCCGGATGTAGGCGTTGCGGACCTGACCGAAGTTCTGGAGCCGCGCCTCGGCCTCGTAGATCGAGACCGCGAAGATCACCTTGTCGGCCTGCGCCGGAACGAGGTCCAGGTTCACCAGGACCACCTCGTCGTCACCCGTGTCGTCGCCACCGGTGAGGTTGTCGCCCTGGTGCTCCACCGAGCCCTCGGGGCTCTTGAGGTTGTTGTAGAAGACGAAGTACTCGTCACCGAGCACCCGTCCGCCACCGCAGATCAGGGCGCTCGCGTCGAGGTCGAACGGCGCGCCCGTGGTCGAACGGGCGGACCAGCCGAGGCCGATCTGGACCTGCGTCAGGTTCGGCGCGGCCTTGGTGAGCGAAACGTTGCCACCCTTGGCGAGCGTGACCACCATGACGTTCTTCCTCCCTTGCTTCTCCCGGGGCGCCATCCAGGTGTAATCCCCCGCGGCCCCGGCCGACCGGCTTTGGTCGGCTGAACTTCCTGAACTCACATCCTCGCAGCGCCGCGGACCCCCGCGGCACCGGGGCGGACGGAACCGGGGCGGCCCCGGACCGTGGAGGTCCGGGGC
>NZ_JBEZUT010000470.1:0-4976 GCF_040636595.1 Kitasatospora sp. NPDC036755 | reverse complement strand
GCGGGCGGGGCACGCGGCGCTGCGCGCGGCGGCCGACTGGCCGCGCGGGCGCGCCGACCCCGGCCCGCACGCCTTCACCCCCAACGATCCGCTGCTGCTGAACGGCCAGGGCGGCGGGTGGTTCAGCGGCTACCTGCCGACCGTCACCGCCCTGCTGCTGCACGATCTCGGCGCGGGCTGGACGGCCGGCGGGCGGCAGACCGGGAGCGTCACCGACCCGGTCGGGCAGGCACTGTTCGGCGTCCGCGCCCACCTCGACGACGGGCCGCCGCCGTACGGCTTCGTCCCCGCCCGGGCGGCCGCCGCGCCGCTGGTCACGGTGCTGCCCCCGGGTGCCCGCCCGGAGACCACCTCGGTCTGGTCCCGGCAGGAGTCGCTGCTCGGCAGTCAGGTGTACGACGCTCCGCTGCCCGTCCCGGCGGGCGGTCCGGCGCCCACCCTGCACGGCACCAGCGGCTGGTCGGTGCCGAACGGGGGCGGGGGCGGGCAGGAGGGCACCGTGTTCACCGCCGTCTGCACGCCGGGCGGGACGGCCTACTTCCACGCGCTCTGGTACCGGGGCACGGTCAGCGGTCTGGGCACCGTCTTCCGCAGTGACGGCGAGCAGCCCACCACGGCCGTGCCGATCCACCGGCTGGGGACCGTCCCCGCGGACGGCGTGGTCCGGGTGACGCTGCGGTCGGACGTGGTGAGCCAGGTGCCCGCCCGCCCGATCGGCTGCCTGCGGGCCGGCGCCCTGGAGGACGCCGTCGCACGGCTCACCGCGACCGGCGCCACCCGGGTCGAGGCCGGCGGGCACACCCTCGCGGCGGCGCTCCCGGCGGGCTCCACCGGCACCGCGCTGCTCTCCGTCCCGGCCACCGACGGCTGGAGCTGCGCGGTGGACGGCGGCCGGTACGCGGCGCCCGTCCCGGTGCTCGGCATGATCGGTGTCCCGCTGGGCGGCGGCGCCTCCCGGGTCGCCTGCGCCTTCCGGCCGCCCGGCCTCACCGAGGGCCTGACCGTCGCCTCTGCGACCGCCGCCGCCCTCGCCCTGGTCGCCGTGTTCGCCCGGTTCTCCCGACGCCCCACCCGGCCCCCGCGCCGGGACCGCCGGCGGGCGGCCCGGGTGAACGCCGGCGCATGAGAGGGGGCGGCCCGCCGGAGTCCCGGTGGGCCGCCCCTGGTCACCGGGCGGTCAGGGCAGGTCGAGCACCTGGGCCCGCCGCTCGGCCGGGTTGCGGTGGTACAGCAGCAGGAGCCGCGAGGTGTCACCCCGCGCCCGCCGCACGTCGAGGACGGCGCCCGGACCGGCCGGGGCCAGCACCGCGGCCGGCCCGGTGAGGCCGGACCGCACGGTGAGCGCCGGCCGCAGGACGTCCAGCGGGACGGACGGGCTGGTGCCGTCCAGCCCGATCGAGGCGAAGGCCTCGGCCACGTCCGGCGTGCCGCCCCCGGCGTAGCCGGTCCACACGCCGTAGCGGACGGTGCTGTGCCCGGGGGTGACGCCGGGCAGGGCGCTCAGCCGGACGGGCAGGACCAGGACGTCGCTGTCCAGCAGCCCGGTGTCGGTGTCGCCCCAGTGGGCGTTGAGCGGCTGGACGTCCAGTTCGGCCCCGGTGCGGGCGTCCAGCGCGCGGGAGACCAGGACGTCGCTGCCGTGCTGCCGGTCGGCCTTGAGGATGACGTCGGTGCTGCCGTCCCCGTCGGTGTCCAGCGCCACCCGCACCCCGTACAGCCCCACCGGGGTGGCCGCGGGTGCCCACAGCTGTGCTCCCACGTAGAGCAGTCCGGAGTCGACGGCGGCGCCGGCCGCGCGCAGGTCGGCGGCCCGTTCACCGGGGTGCTCGACGCAGGTCTCCTGGTCGTCCTCCCCCGCGTCCTTCGGCCGCAGGCCCGCGCCCGGGGCGACCGCCCCGCCGCTGCCGCCGGGCGGGCAGTCGGGCCAGCGGGGCCCTTCGCCGCCGAGCGCGAAGGCGCTGACCAGCCCCGGGTCCCCGGCGGGCGCGGCGCGGCCGCCGAGGGTGACCAGGGTGCCGTCCCGGGCGGTGCGGACGGCGGCCGTCACGGTGAGGTCGCCGGTCGGGCGCGGGGCGGCGAGCACCGGGATCCGCAGCTGCGGCAGCGTGTCGTCCCCGACCGGGGTGAGCAGCACCCGGCCGGAGAGCTCGCCCCGGTAGCTGCGGGCGCGGCCGCCCTGCACGGTGTCGATCGTCGGGTCGGGCGCCCGCCCGAGCTCCCCGGGTACGGACAGGGTGACCCGCACCCGCGCGGTGCCCCCGGCCGGGACGTCGACCCGGTCCGGTGCCACCCGGTAGGAGGCGCCCGGCAGTCGGGTGGAGGCCGCGTACGACGTGCGGTAGGCCAGCGGCCTGTCCGAGGTGTTGCGCACCTCGATCTCCCGGGTCGGCTCCGTCGGCCCGTCGACCTCGACCGGGCCGAAGGAGACCCCGACGGCGCCCTCCACGGCGCCCTCCCCCGCCGCGTAGGCGACGGCGGGCGTGCGGACCGCCCCGTCCACCCGGACCCGCCCGGCGCCGGCCCGCTCGGGTCCGTACACCGGTCCGCTGCGGTCGTCGCCGAGGAAGGTGTCCGCGGTGGTGTTCATCAGCGCGGCCTTGACCTGTTCGACCGGCCAGTCCGGGTGCGCGGCGCGGACCAGCGCGGCGAGCCCGGCCACGTGCGGGGTGGCCATCGAGGTGCCGCTCTCGCGCTGGCCGCCGGCTCCGCTGCCCACCAGGGCGGACCAGATGCTCTCGCCGGGGGCCGCCAGGTCGGGCTTGACCACGCCGGGGACGCCGATGCCGCGCGAGGTGAAGTCGGTCAGGGTGTCGACCCGGGCCGGCTGGTCCTGCGGGACGGTGCCGTGCAGGGTGTTGCCGGCCGCGGCGAGCCGGACCCGCACCGGCCCGGCGGCCGCGGCCCGGCGCAGCCGCTCGCCGTCGGCGCGCGCCAGCAGCACGGCCGGGATCCGGTCGTTGCCGGAGATCTCGGCGAGGTGGTCGGAGTCGGCGGCGTACACCGCGCCGATCGCTCCCGCGTCGGCGGCGTGGTCGGCGCGCGGGCCGGAGTTGCAGGCCCGGTCGGGTTCGCGGGTGTTCCAGTCGAGCAGCGCGATCCTCCCCTTCAGCCGCTGCCGGTCGGCCTCGCTGAAGTCGGCGCAGCCGTCCGACTGGTCGGCGGGCAGGGCGAGTTCGCCGCTGACGTCGGCGCTGGACCACCCCTGGTAGCGCTCGCTCCAGTGCGCCGGGACGGTGCCTGCCTGCGTCGCGGGGGCGAGCACGGTGATGCCGTCCACGTCGGCGTGCCCGTGCACCGAGGCGGCGACGGTGACCGCCCGGGCGGCGGTGCCGGGGCTGCCGCCGATGCCGTACACGTCGCCGTCGTTGCCCGCCGCCGCGACCACGACGGTGCCCAGTTCGGCGAGCCGGTCGACGGCCAGGGCGTCGGTGTCGTCGGTGCTGCCGAAGTGGCTGCCGAGCGAGAGGTTGACGACGTCCAGCCGGTCGCTCAGGTCGCCGTCCCCGTTCGGGTCGGCGGCCAGGTCGAGCGCCTCGGTGACCCGGTCGGTGGAGCCGTCGCAGCCGAACACCCGGATCGCGTAGAGCTGGGCGCCGGGAGCCGTGCCGGGGCCGACCCGGAAGCCGGCCGGGTCCAGCCCGGGCCCGTACGGGCCGGTGTACGGACGGCCGTCGGCGGTGACGCCGTACCCGGCGGCGGTGCCGGCCACGTGGGTGCCGTGCCCGTTGCGCACGCAGTCGATCGGGTTGTCGCTGGGGTGCGGCACCGGCTGGTGGTGCGGGGAGGCCGGGTCGGGGTCGTAGTCGTCGCCGACCAGGTCCTTGCCGCCGACCACCTTGGCGTTGGGGAACAGCGCGGGCGGCGCGGGCCTGCCGCGCTCGACCGAGCGGAACGCCTCCTCGGTGCCGGGGCCGCCGAAGTCGGCGTGGGTGTAGTCGATGCCGCTGTCGATGATCCCGATCCGGGTGCCCCGGCCGGTGCCGGCCGCCTGGTCCCCGGCCCAGACCTGCGGGGCTCCGGTCAGGGGGACGGAGTGGGCGTTGTCGCGCCGTTTGGCGACGATCGGGTGGACGGCCCGGACGCCGGGCAGCGCCCGCAGCGCGGGCAGCCGGTCGGCGGGCGCGCTGACCGCGAGGCCGGCGAGCACCGTCCGGGTGCGGTAGAGCTCGCGGGCGGTGGGCGCCGCCCGGTGGACGGCCCCGGCGAGCCGGTCGAGCGCGTCCCCGGCCCGGGCCCGCTGGGCCGCGCCGGCCTGCGCGGCCTCCCGGCGGGCGGCCTCCGGTGAGCGCCGGGCCCGACGGGCGCCGTCGGCGGCGCGCCGCCAGGCGGAGCCGGCCGTCTCGGTGGTGAGTTCGAGCAGGACGGAGGCCGTCCGGCCCTGCCCCGGGGGTCCGGCCGACGGCGGTCCGGCCGATGGCGGTCCTGCGGCGGGTGGGCCGCCGGCCGCCGGGGTGGCGGCGAGGACGGCGCTTCCGGCCAGCAGGGCCAGGGTGAGGCCGATCCGGGCGGCGGGTCGGCGGACGGGTGGCAGACGCACTGGGCCCTCTCCCCCGGCAGGGGGACTGATCCGCACTCCGTGTCGCTGACGCCCGCCCACGCGGACGTCGATCACCCCTCCGAGGGCCCCCAAATTAGGATGATCGCGCCGACGGGGACGAGCAACTTCCCTCGAACGGAACGGGGTTGCACTCTACTGGGTGACATCAGGCCGACCCGTACGGCGCATTCGGCAGATGAACGCCAGAGCCGGAGGCCTGAACGGCGGGGCGCCGGGACCCCTCGACCCCGACGGCATCCGAACGCCGGCGGCACCCGAACGCCGGCGGCACCCGGCCCGCGGTCGGGCCCGGAGCCGGGACCGGCTCAGTGGTGCCCGGTCGCCCCGCCGTTGTCCCGGCGGTCCAGCGAGCGCTGCAGCGCGGCGAGAAGATGGGCGCGGACCACCAGCGCCGCATCATCGGGTACTTCACCGGCTG
>NZ_JBEZUT010000469.1:0-5029 GCF_040636595.1 Kitasatospora sp. NPDC036755 | reverse complement strand
AACGGGCCCAGCACCGCAACTGGCCACCACCACAACCCGTAGCACCCACCATCACCCCGCGTAGCACCACTTAAAGTCACCGGCATTGGCCCTAGGCGCTCAGCCGGGCCCGGGGCCCGCCCTGCTCGGCCGCTTCCTCCCGTGCGGGCCTCGACCGATGGCCCGGCGTCGCCGGTTCGTGGGCGGTGGCGCCCCGGACCTCCGTGCCAGGCGGCGGATTCAACGCCGCCGGAAGGACGCCCACCGCTGGGCTGCCTGGTTCAGCCCGGCAGTCCACGGGTCCGGATCCGCTCCGGCGATGTCGGCCCACATCCGGGCCTGGGCCTGCGCGAAGACGTCCATCACCCTCGGGTCCCCGGTCTCCCAAGCCGGGACTCCGGCGGCCCACGCCTCAGCTGCGGCCGGGCTGTGGTCTCCCGCGGCGATCAACCAGATCACCCACAGGGCCGGGTCGATCCAGGGGGCGCCGCGTGTGGCCCAGGCCCAGTCGACCAGAAACGCGCGATCCTGGGGGATCAGCACGTTCTCGTTGTTCAGATCGGTGTGCACCAGGGCATCGCCGGCGAACCGGGCCGGCACCGTGGGATCGTCCACGTAGAGCGCCCACTGCTGCTCGGCGCGACGAAGCTCGATCGGGGGGCACGGGGTGCGGCCGAGCCGACTCAGGACGTCGACCATGAGTTCCAGATCCTCGGCGGCCCCGTAGTCGGCATGACGGCCCTCGACGTGCTCGAACGCGACCAGACTCCAGCCGTCAACCTCCAAGTGCCACAGCATCTTTGGGGCGATTCCCGGAAGGAAGGCATTGACCTCCGCCTCCCGCCGCTGGGTCCACACCCGCGGGTGGCCCAGGCGCAGGCCTTTGACGAAGACGCTGCCCTCCGTGGTGACGAGCCGGACGGCGATTTCGGAGTTGAACCCCGTCGGCACGGGCTCTGCGGCGAGAATCGGCCCTTCGAGACGGGCAGCGACAGCCAGCCGAACGGAGCCGTCCAGGTCTGCCCAACTGGCGCGGGTGGTGGTCATGCCTCCCAGGCTCCCAGAGTCGGCCCGAAGGCCGACGGCGTCAGGGCCGTCGGCCTTCGGGGCGGTGTCCTGTCGGCACGGGTTGTCGTCGCTGCACTCGGGGAGGGCATCGGCGCCGAACCCCTCCAGGTCGTCGATGAACGAGACCTCTATCGGATACCTCGGCGACGGCCCGAGCGTCTCCCTTGATTCATGGCGGGACTGACCGCGGTGTGGGCTCTCCGCCTGCCGAGAGCCCACACCGAAATCCCGTCCATCTGAAGAGCTTCTGGTCTGCCGGGGCCGTGCCCCGCGGCGATGCCGCAGGTGCGGGTGGCGGCCCGTGCGGGGCGAGTTCGGGCAAGTGGCTGTCGGGGAGGGGGCTGGTGGGCCATCCTCTTGGCCATGACCTCCGAGCAGCCGCCGCCCGCAGCCGGCTCCCGCCCGTCCCGCGGCCTGGTCCTCACCGTCGCCGCCGTGCTGGTCGTCCTGCTCGCGGTGGTGGCCACCGCGGTGCTCTGGCCGGACGACAAGAAGCCGGCCGCGGCGCCGCCCCCGCCCACTCCCACGGCCACCCCGACGCCGACACCCACCCCTACGCCCACGCCGCAGCCGCCGTACGCCTTCTTCCCGGTCGGCGCCTGCTTCGACCACCCGCAGCTGAGCCCGGTGATCACCAAGCCCGAGGAGCGGCCCTGCACCGGCGACCACGACGGCGAGGTGATCGCCGACCTCAAGCTCGCGGACGGCCTGACCGGCGAGATGCAGGTCGCCCTCGCCATGCTGAACGGCTGCAAGGAGGCCGAGGCCGCCGCCAAGGCCCGCCAGGGCGACGGGAAGACCTACTACGGCCGCCAGTTCGGCCCCGCCATGGCCAACTACCAGCAGGGCTGGCGCGACTACACCTGCACCCTCGCTGCCAGCAACAAGCAGGGCGGCCCCAAGCTCACCGCGCAACTGCGCCCGTAGCGGGTCTCGTCGTCGGAGCTCTCCGGCGCCGCCCCCGGCCCGCGGAGGGGCGGCGCCGGACTTCGGGTTCCCGGCCGGGGCCCGCACGTGGGGAGTGCCGGGCCGGGTGGGGGTGGTGGGGCGGATGCTGCCGGGGTGGCGGGGCGGGCTGACACAATGGGCGCATGTCCACCACACCCGCCGCTCCCGGCAGCACCGCCCTCGCCCCCGAGATCGCCGCCCGGCTCAAGCGCACCGAGGACGGGCTGGTCCCGGCCATCGCCCAGCAGTACGACACCGGCGAGGTGCTGATGCTCGGCTGGATGGACGACGAGGCGCTGCACCGCACCCTCACCACGGGCCGCTGCACCTACTGGAGCCGCAGCCGCCGTGAGTACTGGGTGAAGGGCGACACCTCGGGTCACGTCCAGGCGGTCAAGTCGGTGGCCCTGGACTGCGACGGCGACACCCTGCTGGTCAGGGTCGACCAGAGTGGCGCGGCCTGCCACACCGGCGACCGCACCTGCTTCGACGCCGACGTGCTCCCGCTGTCCTGACCCCTCCCGTCCACAACTCCAGAAGGTGCCGCCCGTCATGGATCTCGAAGCCTTCCGCAAGCTCGCCGTCGACACCCGGGTCATTCCGGTCACCCGCAGGCTCCTCGCGGACGGCCTCACCCCGATCGGCCTCTACCGCAGCCTCGCGGAGGAGCGGCCCGGCACCTTCCTGCTGGAGTCCGCCGAGCAGGGCCGCAGCTGGTCGCGCTACTCCTTCGTCGGGGTGCGCAGCGCCGCTTCGCTGACCGTCGGCCCGGACGGCGGCGCCCGCTGGCTCGGCACCCCGCCGGTGGGCATCCCCACGGAGGGCGACCCGCTGGAGGTGCTGCGCGCCACGCTGCAGGCGCTGCACACCCCGCGGCTGGAGGACGACGGCCTGCCTCCGCTCACCGGCGGCCTGGTCGGCTACCTCGGCTACGACATCGTCCGCCGGCTGGAGAAGCTGCCCGACCTGAACCCGGACGACCTGGGCCTGCCCGAGCTGACGATGCTGTTCGCCACGGACCTCGCGGTGCTGGACCACGCCGACGGCACGGTGCTGCTGATCGCCAACGCCGTCAACCACAACGACCTGGCCAGCGGTGTCGACGAGGCCTGGGCGGACGCGGTGGCGCGGCTGGACGCGATGGAGGCCGAGCTGTTCAAGCCGGTCGACCCGGGCCTGGCGACCTTCACCCCGGCCGGCCCGGGCGAGGTGCGCTCGCCGTTCGGCGGCGAGCCGTACCGGGCCGCGGTCGAGGTGATCAAGGAGCGGATCCGGGCCGGCGAGGCCTTCCAGGTGGTGCCCTCGCAGCGCTTCGAGGCGCCCTGCCCGGCCTCCGCGCTGGACGTCTACCGGGTGCTGCGCACCACCAACCCCAGCCCGTACATGTACCTGTTCCGCTTCCCCGGGCCGGACGGCGGGGCCGAGGGCGGCTTCGACGTGGTCGGTTCCAGCCCGGAGGCGCTGGTCAAGGTCACCGACGGCGAGGCGATGCTGCACCCGATCGCCGGCACCCGGCACCGCGGCGCCACCCCGCACGAGGACGCGGAGCTGGCCGCGGAGCTGCTCGCCGACCCCAAGGAGCGGGCCGAGCACCTGATGCTGGTGGACCTCGGCCGCAACGACCTGGGCCGGGTCTGCGAGCCGGGCAGCGTCGAGGTGGTCGACTTCATGCAGATCGAGCGGTACAGCCACGTGATGCACATCGTGTCGACGGTGACCGGCACGGTCGCCCCGGGCCGTACCGCCTTCGACGTGCTGACGGCCTGCTTCCCGGCCGGCACCCTGTCGGGCGCGCCCAAGCCGCGGGCGATGCGGATCATCGAGGAGCTGGAGCCGACCCGCCGCGGTCTGTACGGGGGTTGCGTCGGCTATCTGGACTTCGCCGGGGACTCGGACACCGCGATCGCGATCCGTACCGCGGTGCTGCGCGACGGCACCGCGTACGTGCAGGCCGGCGCGGGCGTGGTCGCCGACTCGGACCCGCACGGCGAGGACACCGAGTGCCGCAACAAGGCGGCCGCCGTGCTGCGGGCCGTCGCCACCGCCAATACGCTGCGGACGCCGGAACTGTCGTAGCGCCCGCGGTGGTCGCAGCGGCCGTACGTACCGGCGTCGTGACTGCCGGAGCGCGCGAGGAGGCGGCCGGGATGCCCGAGGTGCCGTACGACGAACTGCGCTGGGCGGTCGTGCTCGGCGCCGCCGGGCAGCTCGGCGAGCAGCCCGCCGGTCACGGCCGGGTGCTGTCCGGGGTGGCGATCGACTTCCCGGCGCCGCCCGGCGGCCCCGCCCCGCGACGGCGGGAGCAACGGCAGGAGCAGGACGGGCGGGACGGGCGGGACGCCCCGGAACCGGCCGTGCTCGCCCCGGACCTGGCCGTGCTGGCCCCGGACGCGGCGCGGGGCGGCCGGGGCCGGTTCGGCGCGGCCGGGGTGGAGGCGGTGCTGGAGGTGGCCCGGCCGGGCCTGGGGGAGACGTCGAGGGCGTACGCGCGCGGTGGCGTGCCGCTGTACGTGGTGGTCGATCCGGCGGCGGCGGTCTGCACGGTGCACACCGCGCCGTCCCCCGAGGGGGTGTACCGGGAGGCCGAGCGGGTGCCGTTCGGCAACGACCTGTTCCTGCCGCTGGGCGGCCGCACGGTGGTGCTGAGGACGGACGACTTCCCCGCCCGGTCCGCGACCGCGCCGCCCGCCCCGCCCGGGGCCCCGGCCCCCACCCCGGGTGCGGACCCGGGCGTCGGCCGGGGGATAGTGGACGGGTGACCGCTGAGCAGACCCCCGCCCCCGCCACCTCCGGCCGCCGCACCCTCGGCGTGATGCTGCTGCTGACCGTGCTGAGCGCCGTGCTGGTGCTGACCGCGGTCGGGCGGACCTGGGCCGAGGGGCGGGCGGGCACCCTGGACGTGTCCGTCACCGGCGGCAAGATCTCCGAACTGCCCGGCGGCCAGTCGGCCACCACCGGGCCGAACCGGCCCGCGCGGGTGCTGCCGACGAGGACGGCGACCTTCGGGCTCTGCTCCGTGGACATGGGGGTCCCC
>NZ_JBEZUT010000468.1:0-5038 GCF_040636595.1 Kitasatospora sp. NPDC036755 | reverse complement strand
GGCCGTTCCCGGCGGCGGCCTCGGCAGCGGCGGCCGCCAGCGCGGCGTCCAGCCGGGCGGCCACGTCGGCCGGCATCGGCGGCGCCTCGAAGCAGCCGAGCAGCGTCCGGACCCCGGCGAGCGCGTCGGCCGTCTCCCGGCACTCGGCGCAGCCGTCCAGGTGCCGCCGCAGTGCCTCGACGGCGCTCGTGGAGTCGATCAGCCCCTCGGCGAGGTCGGCGAGCCGCTCGACCGGGGGGTGGTCCTCGGTGGGGTCGGGGAAGGAGGGATGGGCGTTCATCGGGCGCTCGCGTCTCCTTCCAGGATCGTCCCTGTGACGGTTCCGGGGCGCTTCGGGTTCCCCGGGGTGCTCCGGCGTGGCGGGGCCGAGCCGGGGGCGGGCGGTGTTTCACGTGAAACACCGGGTTCGCGCAGGTGCCGGACCAGCGGGAGGAGTTTGGCCCGGCCGCGCGCGCAGCGGCTCTTCACCGTGCCCACCGGGACGCCCAGCAGCTCCGCCGCCTCGGCCACCGGGTAGCCCTGCATGTCGACCAGCACCAGCGCGGCCCGCTGTTCGGGCGGCAGCTCGGCGAGCGCCGCGGTCAGCTCGCGGTGCAGCTCGGCCCGGACCACCGGGAAGTCGGCCGGTTCGGCGGCGCCGACCAGGGTGTCCAGCCGCTGCGGGTCCTCGTCGAGCGGGGTGGTGCGGCGGGTGGCGCTGCGCCGGGCGCGGTCCAGGCAGGCGTTGACCACGATCCGGTGCAGCCAGGTGGTGACCGCGGAGCGGCCCTGGAATCCGGCGGCGGAGCGGAAGGCGGACACCAGGGCGTCCTGGAGGGCGTCGGCGGCCTCCTCGCGGTCGCCCAGGGTGCGCAGGGCGACCGCCCAGAGCCGGTCGCGGTGGCGGTCCACCAGCCGGCCGAAGGCCGCCGGGTCGCCGGCGACGTGCCGGGCGAGCAGCGCCGCGTCGTCGTCCGTCACCGTCACCCCTCGACCCCCTGCCGTCGTCCCGGGTCCACCGCCCCCGGTCAGCCGAAGACCTTGACCTCGGCGACCTGGCCGGTGAACTTTCCGGCGCCATCCTTCGGCAGAGCGGTCAGCCAGAGCAAGAGGTAACGCGTGGTGACCGGGGCTTCGAGGGTGTACTCGACGTTGGCCCCGCTCTTCTTGCCGGCGAGGGTGAAGCCGTCGAGCTTCGCCGACATCGGGTTGGCGGCGGCGGCCGCGGTGGGCACCCGGAGCTCCGCGGTGTGCTCGCCGGCGAACTGGACGTTCACCGAGGAGACGGACTGCGCCGAGCCGAGGTCGATCAGCAGGCCGGTACCCGACTTGAGGGCGGGCGGCTTGGTGCCGAACTGGTCGTTGTACCACTGGGTGGTCCAGACGGTGTTCACGTCGCCGTCGACCGCCTTGCCGGGGCTGTCGCTCCCCTCCGACCCCTCGCCCGGCAGGACGTACGACTGGGCGCCCTTGATCGTGATCGGCGCCGGGTTGTGGGTGCTGGCCTGCGGGCTGGGCGCGTTGCTGCTGGCCGAGGGCAGCGGGGACGCGGCGGCCGGCCCGGTGTGGCGCAGGGTGTCGACGAACTGCCAGGAGGCGACGCCGATCGCGCCCAGGGCGACCGTCCAGGCGGTGGCCTTGACCACCCGGCGCAGCCGCCGCCGCATGCGGTGCGAGGAGGTCGGGCGGGAGGAGGCCGGCAACGGGGAGACGGTGGTGTCGGCGACCCGGGTGGGGTTGGGCGCGGTGGGCAGCGCGTGGGTGTTGTGCCGGGGCGGGGCCGGGAAGGCGGGCAGCTCCGGCTCGGGCTGGCGGATCCGGGGCATCTGCGCGATCGCCCGGACCAGCTCCTCCGGCGTGGTGATCGGCTGGGCGTGGTGCGGCGGCTGGTCGAACAGGGCCCGCGCGGCGAGCTCGGACAGGCCCTTGTGGACCCCGGCGCGGACCTGGTCCGGCGCGGCGTTCTGGAGGCCCTTCGGCAGGCCCTGGAGGTCGTAGCGGTCCTCCGGGTACGGCCAGCGGTGGGTGAGCGCGGCGAACAGCAGTGCCCCGATCGCGCGGGTGTCGGCCCGCTGGGCGTCCTCGGCGCCCTCGGCGGGCAGCCCGCGCAGCGCGGCGTCCACCGCGATCCCGTTGATCCGGTACTGGCCGCTGTCGGTGCGCAGCACGCAGCGCGGGGTCAGCCGCAGGTGGGCCTGGCCGCGCCGGTGGGCGGCCGCGACGGCGTCGGCGACCTGGCGGACCATCTGGTACGCCTCGTGCGGCTCCATCGGGCCGTTGGCGAGCAGCCTGGCGAGGTCGGAGGAGTGCGGCAGCCACTCCCGCACGACGTAGACCAGCTCGCCCTCGTGGACGGCGTCCAGCACCTGGACGAAGCGGGGGTCGCCGAGCAGGGCGGCGGACTTGGCCGCGGCCACCACCTTGCGGGCCCGCTGGTGGCCGGAGGCCATCAGGTGGACGCCGACCGCCCGGCGCAGCTTCTCGTCGACGGCGCGCCAGCTGCTGAAGGTCTCGGTCTGGGAGATGCACTCCTCCAGCCGGTACCGGTGGCCGATCATGTCGCCGCTGCGGCGCTGCGGGGCGGGCAGGGTGCGCGGGAGGGTGGCGGTGTCGCGCGGGTCGACCGTGGGCTGCGGGTCGGTGGGGCGGCGCGCGGGTCGGGCGGGCTCTGTGGCGGGCTTCTTCCGGGAGGAGCCCGCGGTCAGCTCGGCGCGGAGCTCCTGGACCGAGAGCGGTGCGGTGATCTCCGAGGTCTCCTCGCCGACGGCGGACCCCGGGCCGGCGGCCGGCGCGTCGTCCCCGTCGCCGTGCTCGTCCTCGTCCTTGGCCTTGGCCTTGTCCGCGTCGGTGCGCCCGGGAGCGGCGGCGGTGGTGGAGCCCTTGCGGGTGCCCGCGGGGGTGCTCTCGCCGGCGTCCTCCGAGCCCGCGAGCCCGTCGATCGCCGCAGCCAGCGCGGCCTCGTCCGTCGCCGCGTCAGCTGCTGACGTGTCGACGACCGCCTTGGTGCCATCAGCCACCGTGGTCCTGCCTCCCCTTGTGTCGCCCCGGCCTGAGAGAGTCGCTGGAGCCCGAGGGTCGGCAGCCCTGCGCTCCAGGACAATTGTGCCCACTCTTCTCCACCGGGTACGACCGCTGAGGCGTCCGCTCGGTTGCACGGGGGTGGAGAGATGTGGTGCAGATCCGACACCGGGTCGCCATCCGGCGGTCGGGCGGACCCGAACCAACCGGTGCCCCAGCACTCGGCCGGACGAGCGGCGGAGCTGCCTGCTCCGGTTGACGCCCGGTCAGGGCGCCCGCTCGTCCGGCCGGTGGTCGGACGGTCAGCGGCCCAGTCGGCCGCGGACCATCCCCAGCATGGAGTTCAACTCCTCGATCCGCAGGCGCTTCGCGATGAGCACGAAGACCGCCAGCTGGAGGCCGCCGGCCACGACCAGCGCCGCCACGCTGCCCGCCCAGCCGCCGAGCACCTGCTGGACGCCCAGGCTGGCGCCGAGGCCGACCAGGGCGGCCGGGACGCAGGCGGCGGCCAGCCGGCTGTAGGTCCGGCCGATCCGCTTGGTGTCCAGCCCGCCGATCCGCTTCTTCAGCTTCGGCATCGCGACCGTCACTCCGACGGCGTAGGCGAGGCCGTAGCCGAAGGCGAGGCCGACCACCGTCCACTCGGCGGGCAGCACCAGCCAGCACAGCAGCGCGAAGCCGGCCTGGCAGGCCGCGACCCAGACGGTGTTGGAGAACGGCGTGCGGGTGTCCTCGTAGGCGTAGAAACCGCGCAGCATCACGTACTGGGCGGAGTAGGGGACCAGGCCCAGCGCGAAGGCGGAGAGCATCAGACCGACGTTGGTGGCGTCGTTCAGGACGGTGTCGTTGCCGCCGACCGCGTAGATCGTCCGGCCGATCACCGGCCCGAGCGACAGGAACAGGAAGGCCGCCGGGACGACCGCCACCGCGGTGGTGCGCAGACCGTAGGAGATGTCGTCGCGCACCGCGCCGGCGTCCTCGTCGGCCGCCGCCCGGGAGAGCCGGGGGAGCACCGCGCTCATGATCGAGACGGTGATCACGGCCTGCGGCAGCTGCCAGATCAGCAGGGCGTTGGAGAACGCGGCCAGGCCGACGCCGCCGTGGCCGGCCGCCGCGGCGGCGTCGCCCGCCTTGGTGGACAGCTGGGTGATCACCAGGTAGCCGGCCTGGTTGGCGAGGACGAAGAAGAACGTCCACTTGGCCAGCCGGGCGGCCTTGCCCAGGCCGTGGCCGCGCCAGTCGAAGCGGGGACGGAAGCGGAACTCGGCGGCCCGCAGGTACGGGATCATCGACAGCGCCTGGACGACCAGGCCGACCAGGGTGCCGATGCCGAGCAGCCGCACGCCCTCGGGGGAGACGCCCTCCGGGGTGACGTGGGTGGTGCCGAACCCGCCGTAGACCCAGATGTAGGCGGAGAAGGTGAAGATCACCACGATGTTGTTCAGGACCGGGGTCCACATCATCGCGCCGAAGCGGCCGCGGGCGTTGAGGATCTGCCCCATCACCACGTGGATGCCCATGAAGAAGATGGCCGGCAGGCAGTAGCGGGCCATCGCGACCGTGGTCTCGGCGCGCTCCGGGTTGGCCATCATCGGGTGGGCGATCAGCTGCACCAGCACGGGTGCCCCGAGCACGGCCAGGAAGACCACGCCGCCGAGCCCGACCATCACCAGGGTGAGCAGCCGGCTGGCGTACGCGGTGCCGCCGTCCTCGTCGTTCTTCATGCTGCGCACCAGCTGCGGCACGAAGACCGCGTTCAGCGCGCCGCCGCCGATCAGGATGTACAGCAGGGTCGGCAGGGTGTTCGCGGCGTTGTACGAGTCGCCCATCACGCCGACGCCGATGGCCGCGGTGATCACCATGGTCCGGACGAAGCCGGTGCCGCGGGAGACCAGCGTGCCGGCCGCCATGATCGCGCTGGAGTTCAGCAGGCTGGAGACCTTGCCGCTCCTCCTGGGTCAGGCCGGCCGCCACCCGGTGCCCGGCCAGCAGACAGCTGAACTCGTTCGTGTCCGTGTCCGTGCCGCCCCCGGCCGCCATA
>NZ_JBEZUT010000467.1:0-5040 GCF_040636595.1 Kitasatospora sp. NPDC036755 | reverse complement strand
CTTCCGCTTCGTCCACGGCAACGACATCGTCCCCGAGCTGCCCCCGGAGCCCGCCTTCACCCATGTCGAGTCGCTGCGCCACATCGACTCGGCGGCGCGGAGGCAGCGCGGCCAGGCCGGCCCGCAGCGAGGAGCCCATGCCCCGCGCCCAGTCCGGGTTGTCGACCAGCCGGCAGCCCGGCAGGTGCGCGGTGGCCCGCACCCGCGCGCCCTCGGCGCCCAGCACCACCGTGACGTCGGGGCAGCCGCCGGCCCGCACCACCGCCACCGCGTGCTCCACCAGCGGGCGGCCGCCGTACCGCAGCAGCGCCTTGGGCCGCCCGCCGAGCCGCCGCCCGCCCCCGGCGGCGAGGACCAGGGCGGCGACCGGGGCGGCGCCCGAGGTGGCGCCCGGTGCGGAGGCAGCCGGTGCGGAGGCGCCAGGTGCGGTGGCCGGGCCCGGACCGGCGGGTGTCGGTGCGCTCTGCATGGGTCCAGCCTGCCCGGTCCGGGCCGGGGCGCGCATTGTGGGAAGCCACAAGGGGAGGCCGCGCGTGATGCCCGCGCCCCGGCGGTTCGGCCGCTGGCCGCGCCGGGCCCGGGCCGCCTGTACTGGGGCGATGCACACCGCACCGCGCACCGGCGCACCGAGCGGGGCCGAACCGCGCACCACCGCACCGGCCACCACCGCACCGCGAACTCCCGCACCGCGAACTCCCGTACCGCGTACGACATCACCGCGAACGGCCGCGCCGCCCCCGCTGGTGGACCGCTTCGGCCGGGTCCACACCGACCTGCGGCTCTCCCTGACCGACCGCTGCAACCTGCGCTGCGCCTACTGCATGCCGGCCGAGGGCCTGGAGTGGCTCGGGCGCGCCGAGGTGCTGGACGACGACGAGGTGCTGCGCCTGGTGCGGATCGCGGTGCACCGGCTGGGCGTGCGGTCGGTCCGGCTGACGGGCGGGGAGCCGCTGCTGCGGCGGGGGTTGGCCGCACTGGTCGGCCGGATCGCCGCGCTGGGCCCCGAGTTGTCACTGACGACGAACGGGATCGGGCTGGCGCGCACCGCCGCCGGGCTGCGGGCGGCCGGGCTGGACCGGGTGAACGTCAGCCTGGACACGCTGCGCCCGGAGCGGTTCGCGGCGCTCACCCGGCGGGACCGCATCGGTGACGTCCTCGCGGGGCTGGCGGCGGCGAAGGCGGCCGGGCTGGGGCCGGTGAAGGTGAACGCGGTACCGGTGCGCGGGGTCAACGACGACGAGATCGTGGAGCTGACCGAGTTCGCCGTCGCTCACGGATACCGGATGCGGTTCATCGAGTCGATGCCGCTGGACGCCCAGGGGGCGTGGGACCGTGCGGCGATGGTGACGGCGCGGGAGGTCCTCGCACGGTTGGCGCGGCGGTACGAGCTGGTGCCCGTCGGCCGGCCCGGCAGCGCCCCGGCGGAGGAGTGGCGGATCGCCGGGACGGACGCGGTCGTGGGTGTGATCGCCTCCGTCACCCGGCCGTTCTGCGGCGGCTGCGACCGGGTGCGGCTGACCGCCGACGGTCAGCTGCGCAACTGCCTGTTCGCGACGGGGGAGTCGGACCTGCGGGCACTGCTGCGCGGCGGGGCGGACGACGCGGCGGTCGAGGCGGCCTGGCGGGCCTCGGTGGCCGGCAAGGGGCCCGGGCACGCCATCGGCAGCGAGGGGTTCGTCCGGCCCGACCGCCCGATGTCCGCGATCGGCGGCTGACCGCGGGACGCCCCCGGGGCAGCCGACCGCGGGGCCCGGCGCGCGGACACTGCGGACACGGCAGACACGGCGGGCACGGCGGGCACGGCGGAGGTGAGCGGGTGTGAGCTTCGACATGCTGCGGGCCGGTCCGTGGCGTCGGCTTGACCTGCTCTCGGGGCGGCTGATCTGCTGGTTCGCCGTCACCCCGCCCCTGATCCCGGGAGTTCTCCGTGCCCGCCCGCCGCTCCACGCTGTCCGCTGCCACCGTGTTCCTGATATGCGCGCTCGCGCTGGTCGGTTGGCTGATCGGCGGTCGAGACCACAAGTCGACCGGCCCCAAGACCGGTGGCGGCGCCGTCGCCGGGGCCACCGGCACCAGCCCGCTGCAGAACCCGGACGGCACCAAGCCCGGCCTGGCGCCGCTGACCACCCCGGAGGAGCAGAAGGCCGGCCGGGACGTCATCGCCAAGGTCGCCACCGCCGCCGTCGGCACCAAGGACGGCTACGACCGCAACGAGTTCGGCCCCGCTTGGACGGACAACGTCGACGGCGTCCCGTTCGGCGGCAACAAGTGCGACACCCGCAACGACCTGCTCGCCCGTGACGGCACCGGCGTCGAGCACAAGGACGGCTCGGACTGCACGGTCACCGCGATGACCATCTGGGACCCGTACACCGGCAAGAGCGTCCAGTGGACCAAGCAGCAGGCCTCCAAGATCCAGATCGACCACGTGATGCCGCTCTCCTACGACTGGCAGATGGGTGCCAGCAAGTGGGACAAGCCCAAGCGCGTGCAGATCGCCAACGACCCGCTGAACCTGATCCCCGCCGACGGCTCGCAGAACGCCTCCAAGGGCGACTCCGGTCCGGCCACCTGGCTGCCCGCCAACACCGAGATCCGCTGCGCCTACGCGGTGCGCTTCGCCCAGGTCTCGCTGAAGTACCAGCTGCCCGTCACCGAGGCCGACAAGAAGGCCATGCTCCAGCAGTGCGGCGGCTGATGAGACCTTGGGCCTGAGCGCCTCCGGGCGGGCGCGATGTGCCCCGGACGCGGGTCGGATGGTATTCGTGGGCGGTGTCCCCGATCTCTTCCCGGTTCCCCCGCACGTCCGGGCGCCTCGCGCCCGCCCTCGTCGCCGTCCTCGCCCTCGCCCTGTCGAGCGGTTGTACGGGTACGACCCGCCCGGTCGCCCGGCCGCCGCTGGAGGAGCGGGTCGCCTCCACCGCGACGCCCGCCCTGCGCGCGCTCTACGACCAGCGGATCGACTGGCAGCGCTGCCCCGGTGACGACGGCACCGACCCGGACACGGCGATCGTGCAGTGCGCCACCCTCAAGGTGCCGCTGGACTACGCCGACCCGGCCGGCCGCACCATCGACGTCGCCCTCGCGAAGGTGCCCGCCGCCGACCGCGAGAACCGGCTCGGGGCCCTGCTGCTCAACCCCGGCGGCCCCGGCAACTCCGGTGTCAAGATGGTCCGTTGGGGCTGGCAGAACTACCAGGGGCCGCTGCACGACCGCTACGACCTGGTCGGCTTCGACCCGCGCGGCACCGGCGACACCGTCCCGCTCCAGTGCCTGGACGACTCCACCCGCGACGAGTACGACGCCACCGACGACCCGGACTACGGCCGCGGCCGGGTCCTCGCCGAGGCCTGCGAGGCCCGGCACGCCGACCTGCTCCCGCACCTCGGCACCCGCGACACCGCCCGCGACCTCGACGTGCTGCGCGGCGCCCTCGGCGAACGCCGGCTGGACTTCCTCGGCTTCTCCTACGGCACCCACCTCGGCGCCCGCTACGCCGAGGAGTTCCCCGACCGCACCGGCCGGCTCGTCCTCGACGGCGCCGTCGAGCACGGCGTCCCCACCGCCCGGCTCGGCATCGAGCAGGCCGTCGCCGCCGAGGACGGGTTCCGGGCCTTCGCCGCCGACTGGGCCACCGAGGACGGGGACTCCCACCCGTTCGGCTCCGACCCGGCCACCGCCCCCCGGCGCCTGGCCCGCTTCCTCGACGGCCTGCGCGCGCACCCGCTGCACACCGCCGACGGCCGCGCGCTCACCGCCGCGCTCGGCTGGGGCGCCGTCCTGGACGCCCTCGCCGACGGCCACCAGTCCTGGTCCGGGCTGCGCGACGTCATCGAACCGGCCGTCACCCGGGGCGAGGGCGAGAACCTGCTGGCCCTCGCCGACAGCGTCTACGGCCGCGGTGAGGACGGCCGCTACCAGAGCGTGGCCGACGCCTTCGCCGCCATCTCCTGCGCGGACGGCCCGCCGCCGCCCACCGACGCGGAACTGGCCCCGGCCCTCGCCGAACTCGCCGCCCGCGCCCCGCTGACCACCGGGCACGACCCGGCGGGCACCCTGCTCGTCCCGGACTGCCGGGCCTGGCCGTACCACTCGCCCGAGACGGCGCAGCCCGTCCGGGCGCCGGGCAGCGCGCCGGTCCTGGTGATCGGCTCCACCGGCGACCCGGTCACCCCGTACGCCTGGGCGCAGCGGCTGGCGGGCGGGCTGGAGCACGGCGTGCTGCTCACCCGGGACGGCGACGGGCACATGGCCTACTACCGGAGCGCCTGCGTCCGGGACGCGGTGACCGCCTACCTGGTGGACGGCCGGCTGCCGGCGGCGGACACCCACTGCGCGACCGACTGAGGAACGGCTGAGGACCGGCTGACGGCCGGTGACCGAGGACCGGTGGCCGAGGACCGGCTGACGGAGGGACGGCTGACGGAGGGCCGGTGGCCGGGCAGGACGGCCGGGCACGACGGAAGGGGGCGCGCCGCGCGAACGCGGCACGCCCCCTTCGGGCTCGTGGAGCGACGGGGTCAGGAGGTCGGGGCCGTCAGGTCGTAGAAGGAGGTCGAGCCGACGGTCCTGGCGGTGAAGTGGGCCGTCACCCAGGACTCGATCCGGGCGGACTCGCTCTGCTGCCCGCCCTCGTCGTCGCCGAAGCCGCGGTGCGAGCCACCGGCGCCGATGAACCAGTGGACCTTGCCCTCCTGGACGTACTTCTGGAAGCCGGCCAGGGTCAGCGACGGGTCCGTGCCGTTGAAGCCGCCGAGGGCCATCACCGGCTCACCGGTGGCGAGTTGGTAGCCGGCGGCGGTCTGCGAGCCGATCGTGGCGGCCGCCCAGGTGTACCGGTCGGCGCCCTCCGAGAGCATCGCGGCGACCTCCGGGGTCACCTTGGGGCCGTCGAGCAGGCCGCCCATGCCACCGGGGGGCGGGCCGCCGTCCGTGCCGCCGGGGAAGGCCTGTCCGCCGGGGAAGCCGCCGTTGCCCGCGGCGCCGTCGGTGCCGCTGCCGCGCTCGTGGCGGCCGTCGGCGCGGTCGGAGCCCGCGCCC
>NZ_JBEZUT010000466.1:0-5048 GCF_040636595.1 Kitasatospora sp. NPDC036755 | reverse complement strand
GACCGAACCGTGGGTGCGGTTCGGACGGGCCGGGCCCGGGGGAGTGGCGGTGCGGGGCCGGCCGGGGTCAGCGGGCCGGCGAGGCGGCGTCCAGGGCCTCGACGGCGCGGACCAGCGAGGTCAGCTCCGGGTTGCGGCCGGCCTCGTCGAGCGCCTCGCGCAGGGCGGCGTCGTTGGTCGGGCGGGCCGCCTCCAGGAGTCGCAGGCCCTCCTCGCTCACGTTGGTGTAGATGCCGCGGCGGTCGGTCGGACACAGGTAGCGCGACAGCAGCCCGCGGTCCTCCAGTCGGGTGACCAGGCGCGTGGTGGCGCTCTGGCTGAGCACGACCGCGTCGGCGACCTGCTTCATCTGCAGGTGTCCGCCCACCCCCTCGTGCTGGCGGCTGAGCACGTCGAGCAGTGAGTACTCGCGCACGCTCAGGTCGTGGGCGGCCTGCAGGGCGCGTTCGATGTGGGACTCGATCCGGCCGTGCAGGAGGGACAGGGCGCCCCAACCGTTGGCGAGAGCGGTGAGCGCGGGGTCTGTGGCGGTCATGGGGCCCGGCCTCCTTCCGTGTGTGGCTGGGTCCAGGATAAGCCATGAACTGAAATATCGGCTAGAGCTTGTATAGCGCTCGTGCAACTACTTTCCGCTCCGGGGTCGCCCCGGCCGCGCCCCCGGGAGTGGTTCAGACCACTGTGGCCACAAATGGTTCAGACCATTGACGGACGGGGAAGGCAGATCCTACGGTGTCGGGCAACCGGTCTGGCGCGGGCATGCCATGTCTCGGGCAGGCCGCCGTGCGCACCCCCACGCGCACGCGCACGCCCCGCGCCGGGCGCACACTCCATCCACCCCCACGGAGGAGCACCATGCGCAAGCGCCATCTGATCGCCGCCGCCGCGGCCGCGATCACCCTGCCGATCGCGGCGGCCCTGCCCGCCCAGTCGCACGGCTTCATCAACCTGCCGCCGAGCCGTTCCGCGCTCTGCGGCGCCAACGCCGTCCCGTGGGACTGCGGCGACATCCAGTGGGAGCCGCAGAGCGTCGAGGGCCCCAAGGGCTTCCCGACCCGCGGCCCGGCGGACGGCACCATCTGCGCCGGCGCCGACGCCCGCTGGGCCCCGCTGGACAACCCCCGCAACGGTGCCTGGCCGACCACCAAGGTGACGGCGGGCCAGCAGCTCACCTTCACCTGGGAGATCGAGGCCCGGCACTCCACCACGAACTTCCGGTACTTCCTGACCAAGCCCGGCTACGACGCGAGCCAGCCGATCACCCGCGCCTCCCTGGACCTCACCCCGTTCCTGACCGTCCCCTACAACGGCCGCCAGCCCGCCGCCACCACCACCCACACCGCGACCCTGCCCGGCGGCCGCACCGGCCACCAGGTGGTCGTCGCCGTCTGGGACGTCGCCGACACCGGCAACGCCTTCTACTCCTGCACCGACGTCCAGTTCTGACCGTCCTCCGGCGGTCCGGGTCGCCCGGGCCGTCCTGACCGCCGCGTCCCGCCGACGCCGCCGCCCGACCCCGGACGGCGCCGGCGGGCCGCCCCCCGTACCGCCGCCCCCTGTCCCGTCCCCACCGCAGACCCCGGACCCGACGCCGCCCCGGGCCGTGCTCGCGCGCGCCGCCAAAGCCGTGAATAGGTACATTGACGACATTTGGCAGCAGTGCCCAGGCTCCGCGCGTCCACGAAAGAGGGTCTCCATGCGCCCCGACCTCAGCCCCGCCGTCCTCGCCGAGCTGCGCCGGCCGCGGCCCTATCCGGCGGTGTCGATCCTGATGCCCACGCACCGCCGGGAGCCGGACAACACCCAGGACCCGGTCCGGCTGCGCAACCTGCTGGCCGAGGCGAAGGAGCGCGTCCAGGCCGACCCGAAGGTCTCCCGCGCCGACCGGATCGACCTGCTGGAGCAGCTCGACCGGGCCCTCGCCGAGGTCGACCTGGTGCACGCCGAGGACGGCCTGGCGCTCTTCGCCGCGCCCGGCGAGCACCAGGTGTGGTCACTCGGGCGCACCGCCCCCGCCCGGGTGGTCCTGTCCGACACCTACCTCACCCGCAACCTGGTCGCCGCGCACGCCGCCGAGCGCCCGTTCTGGGTGCTCGCGGTCGCCGCCGACAAGGTGGTGCTGTGGGGCGGCACCGAGGAGCGGGTCGCCGAGGACAAGGGCCACGGCTTCCCGCTGGTGCGGGTCTTCGACAACCCCGACCCCGAGCGGCAGGAGCAGATCGGCGACACGCCCAGCACCTTCCGCGACGAGGCGACCAAGACCTTCCTGCGCCAGGCCGACACCGAGGTCGGCAAGCTGCTGGCCGCCGCCCCCCGCCCGCTGTACGTGGTCGGCGAGGCCGCCGCGCTCGCCCTGCTGGACGCCGTCGGCCCGATCGCCAAGGAGTCCACCGCCCAGCTGCCGCACGGCGGCCTGGCCCAGGCCGACGCCGAGACCGTCCGCAAGGTGGTCGAGCCCGCCGTGCGCGCCCACGCCGAGCGCGAGGTCGGGGAGAACCTCGCCCAGCTCGACAAGGCCCGCGGCGCCCAGCAGTTCGCGGCCGGCCTGGACGAGGTCTGGCAGACCGTCGGCGAGGGCCGGATCGCCCGCCTGGTGGTCGAGGAGAACTACCGCGCCACCGTGCGCGACGACGGCGAGCACCTGGTGCCCGCCGAGGCCGGCCAGGACGGCGCCCGCGAGGACATCGTCGACGAGGTGGTCGAGCGCACCCTGGACACCGGCGGCCGGGTCGGCTTCGTTCCCGACGGCACCCTCGCCGACTCCGGCCGGATCGCCGCCGTCCTGCGCTACTGACCCGCCGTCGGCCCGGCCCGCCCCGCGGCCGCCCCCGCCCCGGCGGGCGGCCGCGGAACGCCGCCGGGCCCCGGACCGTCGCACAGGGCGACCGCCCGGCCGCACCCCCACCGGGCCCGGCCGCACACCCGCCCCCGCACCCGTACGGAAACGAACCGGCCGAACGGCGCAAGGATGACGCCACTGTCGTGAACCTCACCCCCAATGGTCACGAACGGTTCCCGGAGCCGTGGCGTCCGGTTCGGCAACCCTCCCTAACCTGCCGCGCATGACACAGAGTCACCGCCCCCGCGCGGGCCGCCGCACCGGCCTGCTCGCCGCCGCCGTCGCCGCCTCGCTCGGCCTCACCGCCGTCGCCCTGAACGCCCCCAGCGCCGTCTCCGCCGAAGCCGCCCCCGCCGCGGCCGCCGGCGCCCCGGCCCCCGGCGAGGTCGTCCTCGACGAGCACTTCTCCGCCCCCGCCCTGCCCGCCGGCTTCACCGCCGCCGAGGGCGACTGGAAGGTGGAGAACGGCCGCCTGGTCGGCACCTCCGCCAACTCCGGGCAGCAGAGCCGCATCACCTTCGGCCGCCACCTGAACGACTTCCGCATCGAGGCCACCGCCCGCTTCGAGACCGTCCAGGACAACGGCCGCTGGACCGCCCTGGGCCTGGACGTCCCCGCCAGCGGCGCCACCCCCTGGTCGATCGCCACCATGCGCACCGGCACCACCGCCGCCAACGGCCTCGAGTTCGCCCAGCGCACCCCCGCCAACACCTGGAGCGTCACCGACACCGCCGCGGCCCCCACCGCCGCCGGCACCGGCCGCGACGTGCGCATCGCCGCCGAGGTCCACGGCACCACCGCCCGCTGGATCTTCGACGGCAAGGAGGTCATGCGCACCACCCAGGTCGCCCGCACCGCCGACGGCGGCCAGGCCCTGGTCGTCAACGGCGCCAAGGTCTCCTTCGACGACCTCAGGATCACCGCCCTGGCCCCCGGCGGCTGGCTGCGCCCGGCCGGCTCCCCGCTGACCGTCTTCGCCCACCGCGGCGCCTCCTCCGCCGCCCCCGAGAACACCCTGGTCTCCGACGAGATCGCCCGCCGCGGCGGCGCCGAGTGGATCGAGAACGACGTCCAGCCCAGCAAGGACGGCGTCCCCTACGTCCTGCACGACGACACCGTCGACCGCACCACCGACGGCAAGGGCCGCATCCGCGACCTGACCGCCGCCCAGCTCGACGCCCTGGACGCCGGCTCCTGGTTCGGCCCCGTCTACGCCGGCACCCGCGTGCCCACCCTCGCCGCCCAGCTGGAGGACCTGCGCACCCGCGGCGGCAACCTGCTGCTGGAGATCAAGGGCCGGCACAGCCGCGACGAGGTCGCCCGGATCGTCAAGGAGGTGCGCGACCACCGGATGACCGGCCGGGTCTTCGTCCAGAGCTTCGAGGTCGACGCCCTGCGCCACACCCGCGAACTCGCCCCCGAGCTGCCGCTCGGCCTGCTGCGCGGCGACCTCGACGCCGACCCGGTGGCCGTCGCCAAGGACCTCGGCCTGTCCGCCTACAACCCCTCCGACGGCGGCCTCGCCGCCCGCCCGGCCGTGGTGAAGGACCTGCACGCCGCCGGCGTCGCGGTCAACGTCTGGACGGTCGACTCCGCCACCCGCTGGAAGGCCCTGGAGGCCGCCGGCGTCGACGGCGTCATCACCAACCGCCCGGCGGAGCTGGCCGGTTGGAACAGCGCCTGGCTGCAGGGCACCGCCCCCGTCCAGCCCGCCGCGCCCACCGTGGCGATCACCTCCCCGGCCGCCGGCGCCACCCTGGACCGCGCCCAGCAGCCGGTCACCGCCGTCCGGTCCAGCGGCGCCGACACCGTCCGCCTCACCCTGGACGGCAAGGAACTGGCACCCGGCACCGCTCTGGACACCACCTCCCTCGCGCTCGGCAAGCACACCCTGCGCGCCGAGGCCACCGGCCCCGGCGGCCGCGCCGAGACCACCGCCGAGTTCACCATCGCCGCCACGCCCACCGGCCTTGCCGCCCTGGTGCTCACCTCCGGCGCCGACCGCAACGCCGTCGCCACCCTGACCGTGATGCTCGGCCAGGGCCAGTACCAGCCGCTCGCCCACTGGGCCGAGAACCAGGCCGGGCGCACCGTCCCCGCCGAGCGGGCCGCCCTGATCGCCGCCGAGGCCCGTGCCCTGGACGCCGCCCCGCGCGGCTGACACCCCGCCGCCGTGCCCGCCGGCGCCGTCGACGACGGCACCGGCGGGCAC
>NZ_JBEZUT010000465.1:0-5076 GCF_040636595.1 Kitasatospora sp. NPDC036755 | reverse complement strand
GCCGGCGAGGCGCGCGGCGGCTCAGACGCCGGTGCTCGACCCCGGGCGGATGACCATGAGCGCCCGGCCGGCACCCCGGCCCGGCGCTGGCCCCGTCGGCGGATCGTGAAGTGGTCGGTCTTCGGCGTGCTGATCGCCGTCATGGTGACCGCCGTCTCCACCTGGTTCTGGGCGGACTCCAAGCTCAACCACGAGAACGTGCTCGCCGACTACCCCGGGCGCCCGGCCGCGGGCAAGGGCACCAACTGGCTGATCGTCGGCTCCGACAGCCGCCAGGGCCTCACCGAATCCGAGCAGGACGACCTGCACACCGGGCACGACACCGAGGGCAAGCGCAGCGACTCGATGATGATCCTGCACGTCGGGGACGGCGGGAACACCCTGATGAGCATCCCGCGCGACTCCTGGGTGCCGATCCCCGAGCACCCGGGCAGCAACGGCAAGCCGGTCAAGGGCACCACCGCGAAGATCAACTCGGCTTTCGGCAACGGCGGCGGCCGCCTGCTGGTCCAGACCGTCGAACAGAACACCGGCATCCGGATCGACCACTACGCCGAGATCGGCTTCGGCGGCTTCGTCGGCATCGTCGACTCGATCGGCGGCGTCGAGATGAAGATCGACCAGGACATCCAGGACAAGGACTCCGGGCTCGACCTCAAGGCCGGCGACCAGACCCTCACCGGCAAGCAGGCCCTCGCCTTCGTCCGCCAGCGCCACCAGATGGCCGACCAGGACCTCGGCCGGATGCGCAACCAGCAGAAGTTCCTCGGCGCCCTGGCCCACCAGGCCGCCTCCCCGGGCAACCTGGTGAACCCGTTCACCTTCTACCCGCTGGTCGACTCCGCGCTCGGCACCCTGATCGTCGACGACGACTGCGGACTGACCGACCTCGGCTCGTTCTTCCTCGCCATGAAGGACGTCAACGGCGGCGGCGGCAAGTCGGTGACCGTCCCGATCGGCAACCCGGACTACCGGACCAAGACCGGCGAGTCCGCCGTGCTGTGGGACGCCAACAAGTCCAAGCAGGTCTTCGACGCCTTCAAGAACGACACCGCGGTGCCGGAGTTCAAGTAGTCGGCGACTTCGCGTGACGGCACCGCCACAATGAGTGGATGTCACTCGTCACCGCACTGATCCGGCGCCGCCGCCACCGCCTCCTGGGCCGTCTGGTCCAGGAGGCGCTCGCGCTCTACGGCATGGAGGTGCCCGCCGCCTGCGAGATCGGGCCCGGGCTGATGGTCTTCCACCGCGGCTTCGGCACCGTGCTGCACCCGTACACCACCCTCGGCGCCGGCGTGACGCTCTACAACGGCGTGACCATCGGCCGGGCCGACCCGTGGGTGCCGCAGGAGGAGAGCGCGATGCGGCGGGTGGTGGTCGAGGACGGGGCGGTGCTGTGCGCGGGCGCCAAGGTGGTGTGCAAGGAGGGCGTACTGACCGTCGGCGCGGGCACCGTCGTCGGGGCCAACGCGGTGCTCACCCGCTCGACCGGGCCCGGGGAGATCTGGGCCGGCGCACCGGCCCGCAAGGTGGGGACGCGGGCGGGCGCCTGGGGCCCCGCGCCGGTGCCCAGCCCCTCCTGACCCCCGCGCGGTACGGCGGCGCGGCGGATCCCTCAGACGTACGGCAGCAGGCCGGTGCCGCACTCCGGGAAGCGGACCAGCCACTCCCCCTCGCCGCCGGCCGCCTCGGTGGCACCCGAGAAGCCGTAGTGGATCGGCTGCCCGTCGCAGCCCAGCCACCTCGCGTGGGTCAGCTGCACGGACAGCGAGGCCTGGCGGTGCGGGGCGGCGGCCGGGACGGTCGGTGCGGGCTGCTCCAGCACCAGCTCGTGCGCGGTCTCGCCCGGCCGGAAGGTCACCACGGTCTCGGTGCCCGGGCGGCGCGGGAAGGCGCCCGCCGGGTCCGTCCAGTACGCGGCGACCATCACCGCCAGGGTGCCGTCCAGGCTGCCGGTCTCCGGCCGCACGTACTCCTCGTCCGCGACCCAGCGGGCGTGGTGGCGGACCTCCTCCGGGCCCCAGCGCTCGTCCCAGCGCACCCAGTAGCCCGCCACCCGCTTGACGGTCATGCCCTCGCGGACGACCCGGACGGCGAACCGCGCCGGGCCGACCGGCTCGCAGCCGGCCAGGGAGACCACCGTCACCTGTTCGTAGGTCACCTCGCCGTCATCGGCGCCCTGCTCCGTCATCGCCCAACCACCTTGTCGCAGAGTCGAGTTCGGCCGCGGCTGGGTCCGCGTCCGATTCGAGCGTAGGGCCCGGCCGGAGGAAGGCCGTGAGATTGCCCGGTTCCGGCCCGGAGGGCGGCGCTCCGGGCTACCCTGCCCGCCGCACCCCGGCCGGCGGCGGCCACGGGTGCCGGGCGGGCCCGAGCCGGCGCGGAGCGGGCACGAAACCGCCCCGGAGCGGGAGGCCGGAAGGTCCGACGTCCCGCTCCGGGGCGGTGCGTGCCAGTGGTGCGGCGGTTACTGGACCTCGCCCGAGGCGGCGATGGTGATCTTGGCCGAGGTGCGGCCGCTCGGCGAGCCGAGGCCCTCGATCTTCTTGACCAGGTCCAGGCCCTCGACGACCTCGCCGAAGACGACGTGCTTGCCGTCCAGCCAGTCGGTGACGATGGTGGTGATGAAGAACTGCGAGCCGTTGGTGTTGCGGCCGGCGTTGGCCATCGACAGCAGACCCGGGCGGTCGTGCTTGAGCTGGAAGTTCTCGTCCGCGAACTTCTCGCCGTAGATGCTCTTGCCGCCGGTGCCGTTGTGGTTGGTGAAGTCACCGCCCTGGAGCATGAAGGCCGGGATCACGCGGTGGAAACCGGAGCCCGCGTAGCCGAAGCCGTTCTGGCCGGTGGCCAGCTCGCGGAAGTTCCGGGCGGTCTTGGGGACGACCTCGTCGAACAGCTTGAAGACGATCCGGCCGGCCGGCTCGTCGTTGATCGTGATGTCGAAGAAAACGTTGGAAGACATGCAGGGATCATGGCACGATCGCCTGTTCGGCGCGCGCCGCCCCCGGTCCGGCACGGTCGGACGCGGCTGTGTTATCCGGTGACCGACCTCGGGCCGGGGGCGCGAACCTACCCCCCGGTGCCGGCTCCGGGGCACACTGTGGAACGACGGCCGCGGCGGCACGACGCCCGGGGCCGGGGACGACCGGGGCGAAGGACGACGGGACGGGACGGACGGCATGCGGATCGGCGAACTGGCCCGGCGGACGGGCGTGAGCGAGCGCTCGCTGCGCTACTACGAACAGCAGGGCCTGCTGGCCGCCCGCCGCACCGACGGCGGCCACCGGGAGTATCCGGAGGCCGCCGTCGACCGGGTGGTGCACATCCAGGAACTGTTCGCCGCCGGGCTGCACAGCCGGACCATCTACAAGATCCTGCCCTGCATGCGGGACTCCGACGGCGGCCCGAACGAGGTCGCCACCCCGCTGCTGGTTGAGGAACTCACCGCGGAGCGCGAGCGGATCGACCGGACGATCAGCGATCTGCTGCGCTCCCGCGAGGTGCTGGACGAGGTGATCGCGACCGCCTCCGGGCTGCCGCCGTCCCCCTCCGAGGCCGCGTAGCGGTCCGCGGGTCCGGGGCGGCGTAGCGGTCCGCGGGTCCGGGGCGGCGTAGCGGTCCGCGGGTCCGGGGCGGCGTAGCGGTCCGCGGGTCCGGGGCCGCGCGGAGCCCGGCGCGGGAGCCCTCCTCAGGCCTTCGGCTTGCGGGCCAGCACATAGGCCTGCGGGGTCGGCTCCTCGCCCTCCGGCTCGCGGACCGTCCGGGAGGTGACCGCCAGCCCGGCCCCCCGGACCAGTTCCTCCACGCGCTCCGGCCGCAGCCGGCGGAAGTCCAGCGACACCGGGTGCCCGAAGGGCCGCTCCTGGCGCGAGGGCAGGTCGCCGACCTGGAAGGCGAGCATCAGGTGGCCGCCGGGGGCCAGCACCCGGGCGAACTCGGCGAACACCTCGGGAAGCCGCTCCGCCGGGGTGTGGATGATCGAGTACCAGGCCACCACGCCGGTCAACTCCCCGTCCGGGAAGGGGAGGTCGAGCATCGAGCCGACGCTGAACGGCACCTCCGGGTGGGCCTGCCGGGCCAGTTCGACCATCCGCGGGGAGAGGTCGACGCCCTGCACGTCCAGGCCGAGCCGGTGCAGCGGGCCGGTCATCCGGCCCGGGCCGCAGCCGAGTTCGGCCGTCCTGCCGTCCGGCCGCTCGGCGCGGACCAGGTCGGCGAAGAGCGCCAGCATCGCCCGGTCCATCGGCATGCGGTCCAGCGCGTCCCGGAAGAGGTCGGTGTACTCGGTGGCGACGGCGTCGTAGAACGCCCTGGTCTCGGTGAGGAAGCCCGGCTCGGTCATGGTGCCGGACCCTACCCGGCGGGTGCCGACGGGGGGTCGATCACGCCAACCGGCGCGCGGGGCACGGAAGACGAGGGCTGCCGGGCCCCCGGCGGCGCCGCTCAGCCGAGCGCCGGGAGGTCCCGTTCCGCGACGGCCTGGTCGCCGCTGGTCTCCCCGGTCGGCCGGAAGCCGAGGCGGGCGTAGAACTCCTCCGGGCCGCGCGGACCGGGGTGGTAGGTGACCGTCGCCCGCGTGCCGCCGCGCCGGCGGATCTCGGCGCAGACCCGCTCGACGGCGAAGCGGCCGTAGCCGCCGCGCTGCCGCTCGGCGTCGATCAGCAGCCGCCACAGGCCGGAGCGGGGGCGGTCGCCGGGGCGGCCGGGGTGGAAGGCGAGGTCGAAGAAGGCCATCACGAAGCCCACCGGCCGCCCGCCGTCCAGGATCAGCCGGGGCCAGGCCGTCTCCCCGTACGCGTACGCCTCGGCCAGCGACGTCGCCACCGGCGCCACCAGGCCCTCCTGGTCGGGGCGGACCCGCAGGGCGAGGGCGGCGTCGACGTTCTCGGGGGTGATCACGGCCAGGGCGGGCCCGGCGGGGGTGAGCGACATGGCGGGCAGCCTACGGAGCGCGGCCGCCCGCCGTCGCACGGTTTTCGGGGCTACGGGAGGTTGCGGGCCATCACGATCCGCTGGACCTGGTTGGTGCCCTCGTAGATCTGCGTGATCTTCGCGTCCCGCATCATCCGCTCCACC
>NZ_JBEZUT010000464.1:0-5085 GCF_040636595.1 Kitasatospora sp. NPDC036755 | reverse complement strand
CCCTCGCCCCACTCGACCACGACCACCGACTCGGGCAGCGAGACGTCCAGGTCGACACCGGCTGGATCCTCAACGCGCCCGCCCAGGGCGGCCCGCCGGGGCACGGCGGCGACCGGCGGCTGGTGGTGGACCTGTGCCCGGACACCGCCACGCACGAGGCCGCTCCCCTCGGGCCCTGGAGCTACCGCCCCGGCACCGCGCACCGGTACCGCCGGCCACAACCCGCGGTCACGCTGATCACCAGCGCCACCCGGAACGCGCCGCACTTCGAGGACACCATCGAGGCGCTGAACGACGCCACCAGCCTCGCCCGTTCGTCCGCCGTGGTGGTGCTGCCGCTGTGGGACAAGGGCGCCAAGATCGTGCACGAGAGACTCACGGACCGGCCCGAGCCCAACATGACGGTGGTGACCGTCGGCCTCGCCGAGGACTGCGACGTGTGGGTCCTCCCGCCCCGGTGGCTCGGCGGTGAACACCTCCTCACCCTCCACTATCAAGGCAGGCAGCACCAGTTCACGGTTCCGGTCGCCGGCCGCCACCACGCCATGGCGGCCTGCGCCGCCATCGCCACCGCCCTCGTCACCGGCGAGGACCCGCAGACAGTGGCGGAGCGCCTCGCCGCCTTCCGCGGCGTCGAGCGCTCGCTGGCCGTGCTCGGCACGCGGGACGGGATCACCGTCAGGAACTCCCGCGCCCGGCACCCGCGCGAGGTCGCCCAGGACGTCACGGCCGCCCGGATGCTCACCGAGGGGAACGTGCTCGTCGTCCTGGAGCCGGACGGCATCGCCCGCACCACCGCGCACGCCGACGAACTCGGAGCCGCCCTCGGCGACGCCGATCTCGCGCTGCTCCTGCCGGTCAGCACCCCGCTGGCCGGACACGACGGGCCCGACCCGCTGGACGCCGTCGAGCGGGCCGCCGTCCGGGCCCTCGGCCCGGACGCGATCCACCGCATCCGATCCGGCCCCTGCGAACCGGCCCCCGGGCAGCGGATCTTCGACATGACCGCCGAGGGCGACCTCGTCCTGGTCGTCGGAAACGGCCCCCACGCCGAGCAGCTCGGCCCCCGCCTGCTGGAGCGCCTCGCCCAGACCCATGCCCTGGGCGCCGGCCGCCCATGAGCCGCCCGACATCCACCGGAGACACCACCATGACCACCATCGCTCTTCCGGCCCACACCCTGACCGAGCAGCAGGTGCGCCTGCTCGGGCACATCGCCGCCGAGTCCACCATCCGCACGATCACGGCCGACCCCGAACTCCCGTGGGGGCCCGGCGCGGTCGACGCCGCCGTCAAGGAGCTGCTGACGGCCACCGGAACCCGCACCGCGCCCCAGCTCGTCGCCTGGGGCACCGCGCACCGCCTCATCACCGACACCGCGCAACCCTGCGCCGCCCTCTGCGCCGACATCCGGCTACCCCCGCGCCTCCACCGCGTCCTGGTCGGCTGGGTCGGCGGGCGCACCACCCCGGAACTCGAGGCCGACTTCGACGTCACCGCCGCCACCGTGCGCGGCTACGGCAAGGACCTGCGCTCCTGGCTGGGCGTGCGCACCCAGATCCAGGCGAGCATCGCCGCCGTCCTGGCCGGCCTGGTCCGCCTCAGCGACATCAACCCCACGTGGCCCGCCGAGCCGCTGCACCACGCCGCGCCCCGCGGCCAGGCCGCGTGAACTCCCGCCCCACCGGCGGCCGGGCCGCGGTCGGAGCCGTCTGCTTCCTCCTCGGCCTCCTGGTCGGCGCCGCCGTCCTCTACCTCGTCCAGCACCGCACCCGGCTCACCCAGCCGCTCTACCTGACTGTCTTCGCCCTCGTCGCCTTCGGCACGCTGGCCGTCACCGATCGCCTGGTCACCGCGCGTTCCGCGCCGAAGCCCCGGATCGGTTCCTCCCCGCAGGACCCTCCTCGGCCGACCGGCTGAACACCCGCTCCACCGCATCACCCCATGGCGGCCGTTTCGGGCCAGGGCCGCACCCCGACAACCCCAGACAGACAGTAGATGAGCACCTTACGACCTGCCGACGGACTGGCGGCCCGCGATCTGGACCGCCACCTGATCAACCGCGCGGGCGTCATCGTCGACGCCAACGCCCTCGTCCAGCTGCCCGCCGACCGCCTGGCCGGCGCCGACCCGTTCCTCCTGGCCACAGGCGCCCCCGTGCCGGCCACCACTCCCGCCCCACTGCTGCGGCTGCTGATGCGCGCCGGCTCCATGGCCGTCCCCTGCGCCCTGGTCACCGAGCGGCTCGGTCGCCACGTGAGCGCCATGCTCGCCGCCCAGCGCGTCACCAACGTGTGGTCCGCCTCCGTGTCCGCGGCAGAACACCGCGAGCAGGGAACCAACCCCTACCGGGCTGCGGCCGGCGCCCTCGGACTCCCGGTCGAGAGATGCCTGATCATCGCCACCGATCCGACGCTGTACGAGGCCCAGGCCAGCAGCGCACGCCGCGTCCTCACCAGCGACTCCGGAACCCTCCACTTGGCTGCCAAGAGCACCGACAAACTCAGCCAGCTCGGGCACGACGTCGCCGTTCAGCTCGCCCTCGGGCACTCCTACGACGGCGTAGCCGAGCAGCTCGACTGCTCCTCCAGCAGCGCTGCCAACGCCATGTCGAGGCTGATGCGCCGCCGCGGCTTCACCGACCGCACCCGCACCATCGTCGACCTCATCACCTCCGGCCTCCTCGACACCGCCGAACTGCGCGCGGCACTGCCCGACACGCTCCCGAGAATCACTGCGCGGGAGCACAAGGTCCTCACCCTGCTCGCCACCCACGAGGTGCGCACCGTCGCGAGGATGACCGGCATCAACCCAGACGCCATCGGCGGCATCATCACCCGGGCCACCACCGCCACCGGGGCAAAGACCCGCACCCAGGCCGTCGTCATGGTCCTCCTGCTCGACAGCCCCGGGCCGGCCACTGTCTCCGGCGGTGTCCAGTGAGGCTGGTCGAGTACCCCGAGCCCTTCACCCCCGACGGCAGCCCGACGCTGTACCTGGCCGCTTCGGGCGCCGGCCGTCCGGGCTGGCGGAGCGAGGCCATCGCCCTCCTGGAGGCGGCCGGCTTCACCGGTGCCGTCCTCAACCCCCTTCCCGCCGCCCACCCGCAAGCGCCGTCCGGCTGGCAGGAGCACAACCTGCGGCGCTTCGGCGCCGTCCTCCTGTGGTGCCCCACCGGCGCGCAGCAGGTACGCGACGTCCGGCAGCGGTTCCTTCGCCTCTCACGCACCGCGCTGGTAGTCGGCTGTGACCACACGAAGCGCGAGCAGCGGTTCATCCACGCCGAACTCCAGGCCACGATGCCGCGGTTGGCCGTCGCCACCGACCTCGCCGCCGCCGTACGGACGGCTCTCGACCACCTCAGCGCCCCGGCCGCGCCCCAGAGCTGAACTCCCCTTCGACCCACCCCGTCAGGAACACCATGCCCACCGCCGCCCTGCCCCGCCGTTCCCGGTTCCCCATCGAGGACCACGGCCTGATCGGCAGCACCGCCACCGGCGCCCTCGTCCGCAACGACGGCACCATCACCTGGGCGTGCCTGCCCCGGTTCGACTCCCCCGCCGTCTTCGCCTCCCTGCTCGGCACCGAGGAGCACGGCTTCTGGCGCCTGGGCCCCGCCACCGACGGCGAGCCCGCGGCGGCCGACCGACGCCGCTACCGCGACGACACCATGTCGCTGGAACATGAATGGGACACCCCCACCGGCAGCGTGAGGGTCACCGACCTCATGCCGCTGGGCACCAGGACGCCCCGGATCATCCGCAGCATCGAGGGCCTGAGCGGCACCGTGACGATGACCTCGAAGTTCCGGGCCCGCCCCGGCTACGGCGCCCACGCCCCCCTGTACACCCGCACCTCGCGAGGCGCCACCGCGCGCCTGTGCGCCACCGTCCACCCCGACTCCTACTGGCTCGACGGCCCCCACCACGTCCTCACCCGCGCCGGTGCGCGCTGCGACTTCACCATCACCGCCGGCGAGCGCATCGCCTTCACCCTCACCTGGTCCCCCTCCTCCCACCCGGCTCCCGACCTGCGCAGCCCCCGCTCGGCGCGCACCCTCACCGAAGTGTCCTGGCACGAGTGGGCGTCCCACTGCGCGTACCAGGGCCCCTACCGGGAAGCGGTCGTCCGCTCGGCCCTCGTCCTCAAGTCCCTGTGCCACCCGGGCGGCGGGATCGTCGCCGCCCCCACCACCTCCCTGCCCGAGCAGATCGGCGGCGAACGCAACTGGGACTACCGGTACGTGTGGCTGCGCGACTCCGCCCTGACCATCACCACCCTCGCTCGCCTCGGCCACACCGAGGAAGGCGAGGCCTGGCGCGACTGGTTGCTCGCCGTCCTGGGGCCCGACGTCTCCACCTTCCAGATCCTGTACGGCCTCCATGGCGAAAACAACCTGCCCGAAGACGAGTTGGAGCACCTGCCCGGCTACGAGAACTCCCGGCCCGTACGGGTGGGCAACGGCGCCGCCGACCAGCTCCAGCTCGACGTCCCCGGCGAAGTCGCCGACGCCCTCCTCGCCGCCGAGAACGCCGGGCTGCACCCTTCTCCCGACGCCGACGCGATGCTGCGCGCACTCGCCCGCTGGACCGAGGACCACTGGCGGGAGCCGGACGAGGGCATCTGGGAGGTCCGCGGCCCGCGCCGGCACTTCGTCCACTCCAAGGTCATGGCCTGGGCCGCGATCGACCGCACCATCACCCTGCTGCGCCGACGGGCTTCCACCACCGCCGACGAACTCGCCCACTGGCAACAGCTGCGCGACCACATCCACGCCGACGTCTGCGAACGCGGCTACGACCCCGAGCGCAACACCTTCACCCAGTACTACGGCGGCAAGGAGCTGGACGCCTCGCTGCTGCTGATCCCCCAGGTCGGCTTCCTGCCGCCGGACGACAAGCGGGTCATCGGCACCATCGAGGCGATCCAGCGCGAACTGTCCACCGAGGACGGCTTCGTGCTGCGCTACCCGACCCACGACGAGTCCGGGAACAACGTCGACGGCCTCTCCGGCCACGAGGGCGCCTTCCTGGCCTGCTCGTTCTGGCTGGCCGACGACCTCGCCATGATCGGCCGGGTGCAGGA
>NZ_JBEZUT010000463.1:0-5129 GCF_040636595.1 Kitasatospora sp. NPDC036755 | reverse complement strand
CCCTGGGCGTGGTCTCCACCGTGCTCAGCGAGACCGCCCTGTCCTTCCTCGGCTTCGGCGTCCAGACCCCCGACGTGTCGCTGGGCACGATGCTCGCCGACGGCGCGGGCACCATCACCAGTGCCCCCTGGCTCTTCGCCTTCCCCGCCGGGCTGACCGTGCTGCTCACCGTCTCGATGACCTTCGTCGGCGACGGCCTGCGCGACGCCCTCGACCCCACCTCCACCACCGGCGCGGCAGGAGGCCGACGATGACCCTCGCACCCGCCCGCCGCACCGGGCCCGCGGCCGAACCCGCCGGCCCCGCGCCCGTCCTGTCCGTCCGCGGCCTGCGCGTCTCCTTCCCCTCCGAGGCCGGACCGGTCGAGGCCGTGCGCGGCGTCGACTTCGACCTCCTGCCCGGACGCACCCTGGGGATCGTCGGCGAGTCCGGCTCCGGAAAGTCCGCCACCGCCCTCGCCGTCATGGGCCTGCTGCCGCCCACCGCCCGGCTCGGCGGCCGGATCCTGCTGGGCGGGCGCGACCTGGCCGCGATGGACGACAAGGAGCTCTCCCGGGTGCGCGGCAAGGACATCGGCATGGTCTTCCAGGACCCGATGTCCGCGCTCACCCCCATCTTCAGCGTCGGCCGGCTGCTCTCCGACGCCCTGCGCGTACACCGGGAACTGTCCGGGAAGGACGCCTGGGAACAGGCGGTGGAGCTGCTCGACCTGGTCGGCATCCCCGATCCGCGCGAACGCGCCAAGGCGTTCCCGCACGAGTTCTCCGGCGGCATGCGCCAACGCGTCGTCATCGCCCTGGCCATCGCCCACCGGCCCTCGGTGCTCATCGCCGACGAGCCCACCACGGCGCTCGACGTCACCGTCCAGGCCCAGATCCTCGACGTCCTGCGCCTGGCCCAGCGCGAGACCGGTGCCGGTCTCGTCCTGATCACCCACGACCTGGGCGTGGTCGCCGGCCACGCCGACGACGTCGCCGTCATGTACGCCGGACGGATCGTCGAGCACACCGGCGTCGACGAGCTCTTCCGCCGCCCGACGATGCCCTACACCGCCCGTCTGCTGGCCAGCGTCCCGACCGTGGACAGCGGCGTCCGCCGGCCCCTGGTCCCGGTCGGCGGGGAGCCGCCGTCCCTGGTCGCCCTGCCCGGCGGCTGCCCCTTCGCGCCCCGCTGCGCGGTGGCCCTGGACGTGTGCCGGAGCACCGAACCGGACCTGGCCGCTCCGGCCGGGCGAACCGGCCGCGCCGCCTGCCACCGCGCGCGGGAGATCGCCGACGGCGGCCTCGACCCGGCCGGGCAGGCCGTCTCCGTCCCCGCAGCACCGACCGGCTCCGGAGAGCGGAGGGCCGGCGAGGTGGTCCTGCGCGTCGAGGACCTCGTCAAGACGTTCCCGATCACCAAGGGGGCCCTGCTCAAACGCCGGGTGGGGACCCTGCACGCCGTCAACCACGTCAGCTTCGAACTGCGCGCCGGCGAAACCCTGGGCCTGGTGGGGGAATCCGGCAGCGGCAAGACCACCACGCTGCGAGAGGTGCTGCGGCTGCGCGCCCCCGAGGGCGGCCGCATCGAAGTGGCCGGCACCGACGTCGCCACGCTCCGCTCGACGGCCCGGGTGAACGAGCTGCGGCGCGACATCCAGATCGTCCTCCAGGACCCGACGGACGCCCTGGACCCCCGGCTGACCGTCTTCGACCTGCTGGCCGAACCGCTCCGGGCCGCCGGCGCCGACCGGGCGGCCATCCGCTCCCGGGTCCCCCGGCTGCTGGACCTGGTGGGCCTGGAACGCGCCACGGGCGACCGCTTCCCCGCCGCCCTGTCCGGCGGCCAGCGCCAGCGCGTCGGCATCGCCCGCGCCCTGGCCCGCGAGCCGAAACTGCTGGCCCTGGACGAACCGCTGTCCGCCCTGGACGTCTCCGTGCAGGCCGAGATCGTCAACCTGCTCGCCCGACTGAAGCGCGAACTGGGCCTGGCCTACCTCGTGGTGGCCCACGACCTGGCCGTGGTGCGCTACGTCTCCGACCGCATCGCGGTGATGTACCTCGGCCACATCGTCGAGTCCGGCGCCACCGAGGAGATCTTCGCCCGGCCCCGGCACCCCTACACCCGGGCCCTGCTGTCGGCGATACCCGTCCCCGACCCGCAGCGCGAGCGCCACCGCGAACGCGTCGTCCTCGCGGGCGAACAGCCCAGCGCCGCCCGGCTGCCCGAGGGCTGCGTGTTCGTCGACCGCTGCCCGCTGTACCGCGAGGCCGGCGAGGCCGTACGCGCGCGCTGCCGCACCGAACGGCCGGCGACCGTCGCCGCCCCGGACGGCTCCGACCACCGGTACGCCTGCCACGCGGTCTGACCCCGCCCCCGTTCCTTCCCCGTCTCACCGAATCCCACCAAGGACACCCCATGCGTCGGAAGCTCGCCCTGCCCCTCTCGCTCGCCGCGGCCGTCTCGGTCGCCGCCACCGCCTGCTCCTCCCCGTCCCCCTCCGGCGGCTCCACCGGCGCCTCCCCCGGGCAGGACGCCAAGAACGCCGCCAAGGTCGCGTCCTCGGTCACCGACTACAACCCGCAGCCGTACGAGAACATCAAGGACGGCGGCACCTACACCAGCGCGGGCACCTTCGACGAACAGGGCAACCCCTTCAACGTCAACGCCACCCTGACCGCCACGAGGGTCTGGTCCTGGTACAACGCCGACGCCATCACCTACTCGCCCACCGGCGAGGTCCAGTACAACCCGGACTACTACAGCGACGTGAAGGTCTCCGTCGAGGGCGGCGACCAGAAGGTCGTCATCACCCTCAACCCCCAGGCCACGTTCAACGACGGCACCCCGATCGACTGGCGGGCCATCGAGGCCACCTGGAAGGCCAACAACGGCTCGGACAAGGCCTACGCGGCCTCCTCCACCGACGGCTACGACCGCATCACCTCCGTCACCCGGGGCGCGGACGACAAGCAGGCGGTCATCGCCTTCCAGGGCGTCAACCCCGCCTGGTCCGCCCTGTTCACCACCTTCCTGCACCCCCGGGCCGCCACCGTCGACAACTTCAACACGGCGTACGTCAAGACGGCCCACCCCGAGTGGGGCACCGGACCGTACACCGTGGGCACCTGGGACTCCCAGTCCGGCAACATCACCTTCGTACGCAACCCCAACTGGTGGGGCCGCAAGGGAAAGCTCGACAAGCGCGTCTACGTCAACCTGGAGAGCGCCGCCTCGGTCAACGCCTTCAAGAACGGCGAAATCGACTACGCCCCCGTCGGGACCGCGGAGAACCTCAAGCAGGTGAGGACGGCCAAGGACGCCGAAATCCGCAGCGGCGGCAGCCCCTTCGAATACTCGCTGCACCTCAACACCAAGTCCCCGCTCCTCGGCGACCTCCAGGTCCGCAAGGCGGTGCAGGAGAGCATCGACCGCGCGCAGATAGCGAAGATCCGGTTCCAGGGCCTCGACTACACCGAACCGCTGCCCGGCTCGGCGGTGCTCTACAGCTTCCAGCAGGGCTACCAGGACAACGTCGCCGCCGTGCTGAAGTACGACCCCGAGGAGGCCCGGAAGACCCTGGACGCGGCCGGCTGGCAGCCCGGGGCCGACGGCATCCGCACCAAGGACGGCAGGACGCTCGAACTCGGCTACACCCTGCTCGGCGACGACCCCATCGAGAAGGCCACCGCCGGCGCGTTCACCGCGATGCTCAAGGCCGTCGGCGTGAAGGTGAACGTCAACAAGGTCTCCGAGAACGACTTCTCCAAGGTGATCAGCGACCGCCGCTTCGACCTGTTCATCTCCGGCAACCGCTCGACGGACCCCTTCGGCGCACGGTCCCTGTGCGACTTCTACTGCTCGGACCGCGATTCCAACATCACCGGATCCGGCACCCCCGAACTGGACAAGGAGATCCGCGCCACCGGAGAAATCGCCGACCTCGACCGGCAGATCGCGGCCGTCAACGAGGTCGAGCAGAAGGCCCTCCAGCAGTACGCCCTGCTGCCGCTCTTCAGCGGCCCCTCCACCAACGGCATCCGCAAGGGCCTCGCCAACGTCGGCGCCGCCATCTTCCACAGCCCGCTGCCCGAGACCATCGGCTGGCAGAAGTAGCAGCACCGCCGGCAGCCGGGGCGATCGACTCCCCGTACCGTCGGGAGACCCACGGCGCGCGTCGGACGCGCGCTCTCCGAAGGACGGCTCCCCGGGCCGCCGTTCGGCGGAGCATCACCCGATCCGGCCCCCGGTGACGGTCTCGGCGTGCCGGTGGAGCGCGTCCAGGAGCACGGCCTGGTGGTCGGTCAGCTTCCCGTCGGTGCGGGCCCCCGCCTGCTTGCGCAGCCAGGTCCCGGGCCGGAAAGCCGGGTCCGCCTCACCGCCGGTTCGGTTCGCCGGGCCGTCGAGGGTGCCGCCGGCGGCGAGGTAGGCGAGCAAGCGGCGGTACGACCTGTTCCAGTCCGGCTCCAGGCGCCACAGCTCGTCCAGGCCGTCGAGCTTGGCCACCTGGTCGGTGGTGAGGTTGTCGGCCCTGCGCTGGCGGCGCATCCACGCGCCCACCGCGTAGTCGTCGAGCTTCGCGGTGGCGGGGATGGCGAGGTGTCCGTGCTGCTGGTGGAACGCCTTCGCGTAGGCGTGGCCGCGTTCCCAGGCGTTGGCGTTCTTCGACCAGATCATGCCGAGCGCGTCCAGCTCCGAGACGCGGGCGGGGTCGAGCAGGTGCCGGCCGTTGAGGTGGCGCTGGCGGGTGAGCCAGGAGATCAGCTCGGCGTGCTCGGTCTTGTCGGTGGGGTCGAGGTGACCGTGTTGGAGGTGGAAGACCTCCGCGACGGCGTGCATGCGCTGCCACTCGACCGCCCTGGGGTTGAACGCCCGCAGCTTGACGGTCTGGAGGATCCGGGCCGCCTGGTGCCGGGCGTTGATCTTGAGCCACTCGATCGGCGACTCCACCGGGGCCGGCTGCTGCTCGGCTTCCCCGGCCTCGCCCTCGGCCGGCTTGGCCGCGGTCATGTGCGAGGTGCCCTGCGAGCGGTGGGCGCGCAGCTCGGTGATGCGGCCGACCACCCGGGCGTGGGGGGGGGGGGCGGGGGGGCCCCCCCCCCCCCCGCGTCGGAGGGGGGGTGCGCGCCGGAGGGGGCCGGGGGCGGCCG
>NZ_JBEZUT010000462.1:0-5168 GCF_040636595.1 Kitasatospora sp. NPDC036755 | reverse complement strand
CGTCCGCCGGGACGACCGAGTTGACCAGGCCGATCCCGGCGGCGCGGGCGGCCGGGATCGGGTCGCCGGTGAGGATCATCTCCAGGCCGCGCTTGGTCGCCGCCGGGGGCCATGGTGTGCGTGGTGGTGGTGACGGTGGCCTCGGCCGGGCCGTAGGCGTTGTGGACGGACGCGGTGACGTCGGGCCCGGGGGCCCGGCGCAGCCGGTCACCGCCGATCACCAGGTGGCGCAGCGGCAGGTCGGCGGGCCAGGGCCGGCCGAGGACGGGCTCGGCCAGCGGGGTCGGCAGGATGGACACGGTGATGCCGCTCTCGCGCCACCAGTCGCCGAGCGCGACGGTGTCCCAGCGGACCGCCTCGGGGGCGACGACCAGGGCCGCGCCGGAGGTGAGGCCGACCCACAGCTCCTGCAGGTGCGGGTCGAAGGAGACGCCGATCAGCAGGCTGTGCCGCTCGCCGGGCCCGAGGCCGGTCAGCTCGCGGTACCACTGCAGCAGCGCGCCGAGCGCGGGCTCGGTGACGGCCACGGCCTTCGGGGTGCCGGTGGAGCCGGAGGTGAGCACGGCGTAGTGGGTGCCGGCCGGGACGCGCACCTGCTCGCCGGGGGTCAGCGCGGCCACCACCCCGGCGGTGGGCAGGTCCAGCGGCAGCCGCTCGCCGCCGGGCGGCAGCAGGTCGGGCTCCCCGACCAGGCAGGCCGGGCGCAGCTGCTCGGCGACGGCGCGCAGCCGGCGCTCACCGGGGCGCGGGCCGAGCGGCAGGTGGACGGCGCCGAGCTTGGCGGCGGCCAGGGTGACGGCGACCAGCGAGACCGAGTGGCCGAGGCAGACGCCGAGGAGGTCGCCGGGGCCGACCCGGCCGCGCAGGGTCTCGGCCACGGTGTCGGCGAGGCGGTCGAGTTCGGCGTAGCTGTGGACCTGCTCGCCGTCGATCAGGGCGGGGGCGTCGGGGGTGCGGTGCACCCAGGTGGTGAACAGGTCGAGCACCGCACCGTCCTGGTGCGGACGGCCGTAGCCGATGCTCAGGGTCTCGGCGCTCGGGGTCGCGGCGCTCGGGGTCTCGGTGGCGGGGGCTTCGGTGGCGGGGGCTTCGGTGGCGGCGGCTTCGGTCGTCGGAGCTTCGGTGCCGAGGTGTTCCATCATCATCTCCAGGAAGGTGACGTACGAAAGTGACGTGTCGTCAGTTCGGGCCGGTGGAAAGGGTGATGACCACCCCGGTCACTTGACCCCGCCGGCGAGGGCCTTGGCCTGGTCGGCGAGGACGGCGTGGCGGAAGAGGGTGCGCAGCGGCGGGCGGGCGCCGAGGTGGGGCTCCAGGTAGGCGGCGAGCTGGGCGGCGAGCAGCGAGTGGCCGCCGACCTCGAAGAAGTGCGAGTCCGCGGTGAAGCGGCCGTGGCCGAGCACCTCGCGCCAGGCGGCGGCGATCAGCTGCTGGCCGGGGTCGGTGAACTCGCTCGGCGCGCTCTCCGGCGCCTCGGGAACGTCCGGGGTCTCGGCCGCCAGCCGGGCCAGGGCGGCACGGTCGGGCTTGCCGCCGGGCAGGGTCGGCATCGCGGCGACGGCCGTCCAGCTCGCCGGGACGAGCCCGCCGGGCAGCCGGCGGGCGAGCGCCTCGTGCAGGGCGGCCTGGTCGGGGCGCTCGGCGCCCTCCAGGAAGCCGACCAGCCGGGGGCCGTTCTGCGGGTCGGTGTGCAGCAGCACCGCGCAGGAGCGGCCGCCGAGTTCGGCGGAGGCGGCGGCCTCGATCTCCTCCAGCTCGATCCGGTGGCCGCGCAGCTTGACCTGGTTGTCGGCGCGGCCGAGGAAGCGCAGCCGCCCGTCCAGGTCCCGGTAGCCGCGGTCGCCGGTGCGGTAGACCCGGGCGCCGCCGAGCTCGGGGACGGTCACGAACCGGGCCGCGGTGGGCTCCGGCAGCCCCAGGTAGCCCTCGGCCAGCAGCGGTCCGCCGACGGCGAGTTCGCCGACGCAGCCGGGGGCGAGCGGGCGCAGCGTGTCGTCCAGGACGTGGATGCGCACGCCGTCGAGTTCGGCGCCGAGCGGGATCTCGCCGTCCTCGGCCACGTCGTCGGCGGTGATCCCGTACACGGTGGAGGTGACGGTGGCCTCGGTGACGCCGTAGGCGTTCAGCACGGTGGTGGCCTCGGCCAGGCCGGCCAGCGCCCGGGCGGGCAGCCGCTCGCCGCCGAGCACCAGCAGCCGCGGCGTCCAGCGGCCGTCGCGCAGCGCCTCGCGCAGGTCCTCGCGCACGGCGAGGAGGTAGCTGGTCGGCAGGTTGGCGACGGTGACGCCGCGGGCGGCCAGCACGGCGACCAGCTCGGGCCCGGTGGGCACCTCGCGCTGCGGCGCGACGAGGGCGGCGCCGGCCGCGAGGGCGGGCAGCACCTCCTCCAGGGCCACGTCGAAGGACGGCCGGGCGAACAGCAGCACCCGGTCGGCGGGGGTCAGGCCGTAGCGGTCGGCGATCGCGGTGACGTATCCGGCCAGGGCCTCGCGGCCGACCAGCACGGGCTTGGGCACGCCGGTGGACCCGGAGGTGTGGATCACGTAGGCGGCGCCGTCCAGCACGGCGGCGGGCTCGGCCTTCGGGAAGGCGGGGCCGTCCAGCAGCGCCGGGGTGACGCCCTCGGCGGGCAGCGCCGAGGCGCTCTGCCGGGTGGCGAGGACCAGCGCCGGGCTCAGCCGCTCCAGCAGCAGTCCGAGGCGGGCGGCCGGGTCCTCGGTGGACAGCGGAGCGTAGACGGCGCCGTACCGCAGACAGGCGAGCAGGGCGACCACGCTGTCGGCGCCGCGCGGCAGCACGGCGGCCACCGGCTGGCCGGGGACGACTCCGGCGTCACGCAGCCGGTCGACCAACTCACCGACCCGGCGGTCGAGTTCGCCGTAGCTGATCCGCTCGCTCCCGGCCAGCAGGGCGAGCGCGTCCGGGGCGTGGGCGGCGGCCGGGTCGAGGGTGGCCGGGGCGACCGGGGTGGCCCGCTCGGCCTCGGGGGCGGGCGCCAGGTCGGCGATCGGCGTCTGCGGGCGGTCCAGGTAGCAGCGCAGCAGCTCCAGCAGCCGCTCGGACAGCAGCACCGCCTCGGACTCGCCGAACAGGTCGGCGTCGTAGTCCCAGACCAGGGTCATCCCGGCGGCGCCGTGCTTCTCGCCGACCACCCGGCGGTCGTCGGGCAGCAGCACCAGGTCGAGGTCGAAGCGGGTCGTGCCGGTGTTGAAGCCCTCGTACAGCGAGACCTCCAGCCCGGGCGCCTGGACGTCGGGCAGCGCGGCGTCGTGCGCGCTGAACATCACGTTGAACAGCGGGTTGTCGGCGCCGGTGGTGTGCAGTCCGAGCCGGCGGGTCAGCTCCTGGACCGGCAGGTCCTGGTAGGGCAGCGCGCGCAGCAGGACGTCGGTCACCTCGTCCACGGCCTCGGTGCCGGGGGCGGTCGGGTCGAGCCGCAGGCGCAGCGGGACGGTGTTGACGAACATGCCGACGGTGCCCTCGAAGCCCTCCGGGCGGTTGCCGACGGCGGTACCGACCACCAGCTCGCGGTGGCCGCTGTGCCGGCGCAGCAGTTCGGCGAGCAGGGCGAGCAGGGTGCTGAACGGGGTGTGGCCGTCCGCCTTGCTGCGCTCGCGCAGCCGCTCGGCCAGGTCGGCGCCGATCGACTGGCGCAACTGGCCGCCGCGGTGGCGCCGTTCGACACCCGGCCGGGCCAGGCCGGGCAGGGTGACCTCGCGCGGCGCGCCGGTCAGCTCCTTGGCCCAGAAGTCGAGTGCGCGCTCCCGGGGGACGTCGGCGGCGGTACGGGCGTGCTCCTCGTACGAGGGGGCGGTGGGCAGCCGGTACGGCTCGCCGAGGACGGTGGCCCGGTAGACGGTGAACAGGTCGCGCAGCAGGATCGCGAAGGAGTGGCCGTCGTGGACGAGGTGGTGCTCGACGTGGATCAGCCGGTGGTGGTCCTCACCGAGCCGCACCAGGTGCCAGCGCAGCACCGGCGCCCGGCCGGTGTCCAGCGGCTCCTCGGCCTCGGCGGCGAGCAGCCGGCGGAAGGTGGCCTCCGGGTCCTGCTCGGCGGTGAAGTCGCTGTGGCGCAGCTCCGGTTCGCAGTGCTCGGCGACCCGCTGGCCGGGCAGGCCTTCCGACCGGGGCACCAACTCCAGGCGCAGGCCGGGGTGGTGGGCCAGGACGGCGGCCAGGCCGGTGTGCAGCGCGTCCCGGTCGAGGGTTCCCCACAGGTCGAGGACGGCCGTGAAGTTGTAGGCGCGGCTGCCCGGCAGCATCTGCTCGTGCAGCCAGACGATCTCCTGGGACGGAGAGAGTGCGAACATCGTCGATTCCCTTGTGTGGTGGGCTTGTCGGCACTGCGGTGGCCGGACGTGGGCGTGGGGTGTTCCCGCACCGGCCGGTGGGCCGGGCCGCACCGGGGTGAGGTGCGGCCCGGAGTCAGGGGGTCCCGTCCGGCGGCGTGTCGGACGCGGGCGGACGGGCGTGGTGGATCCGTGGTGGATCCGTGGTGGACGCGGTGCCCGAGGTCGGGGTCCGCGGGTCGGGGCGCACGGGCGCGGGCGGGCGAAGGCGGCGTGCGGCATGCGGGTTCGGGCGCGCCGGGTGGCCGCGCGCCGGTGGCCGCGCGCCACTGGGCGCCCGCCGGTGGACCCGCCGGATGCCGCCCCCGGCGGCGGAGCGCGCCCGGGCGGGCGCGTTCAGCCCTGCGGGACCGGGCTCGGCCGGGCGTGCAGGTGGTGCCCCAGCACGGCGAGCAGGTCACCGAAGGCCGCGTGGGCATCGGCCTCGGTGAACCGGTCGCGGTCCCAGGCCAGTCGGATCAGCAGGTCGTCGCCGTGCGAGGCGGAGACCGCCATCGGCGCGGCGATCGGGCGCCCGTCCAGGTGGGTCTCCCGGCCGGGGACGCCGCCGAGCACCAGCGGCGGGCGGCGGTGCAGGTCCTCCAGGGTGAGCAGGCCGTCCAGGGCTCCCGACCACGGGGCCCCGGCGGTGCGGGCGGCCCGGACCACCTCGTCGAAGGGGGTGCCGGCCTGGTCCAGGTCGTCCCACCAGGCGTCCGCGAGCGCGTCCAGGTCCGCGGCCGGCCCCGGCCGAGACCGTGGAGAGCGCGACCGAGGACGGACGGGCGGCCGTGTCCGAGAGCAAGGGCGTCGCCCTGGTGGACATCTCGTCGATGCCGC
>NZ_JBEZUT010000461.1:0-5176 GCF_040636595.1 Kitasatospora sp. NPDC036755 | reverse complement strand
CCGCGCTGACGGGCTGCTATCGTCCGTCGCAACAACGGAGTACGGGAAGAGGCCAGGTCTGTCCGGACAGCGGACGGATCGCCCCCCTGATCCGCGCAGTCTTCGATGATCCCGCTGTGGTGCCGTGCACCGGCGCGCGGGGTCGGCGAGAAACCCATCAAGTTCCAGTGCCGCTCCGTGGTCGCAGGCCACGCCGACACACCGAGGTTGCCGTAACCATGCGTCACGACGAAGGAGTCCGCGGTGAGTGCTGAACTCACGTCCCTCGCCTCAGGCAGTTGCCACTTCGGGGACGCTGGCTGTGGCTTCCCGGCCCCGGGTCTGAACGAGTTCCAGTTCAAGCCGATCTTCTCGATCGGCAGCATCGAGTTCAACAAGCCGATGCTGCTGTCGATCATCGTCGCGCTCCTGGTCGTCGTGTTCTTCTGGGCCGCCTTCGCCAAGCCGCGCCTCGTTCCCGGCAAGCTGCAGCTGGTCGGTGAGATCGGCTACGACTTCGTCAAGCGCTCCATCGTGCTGGAGACGATCGGCAAGAAGGGCGAGAAGTACGTCCCGATGCTGGTCTCGATGTTCTTCTTCATCTGGTTGATGAACATCATGTCGATCATCCCGTTCGCACAGTTCCCGGTGTCGGCGGCGATCGCGTTCCCGGCCGGCCTCGCGGCGGTCGTGTGGATCACCTACATGACGCTGACCTTCAAGAAGCACGGCTTCGTCGGCGGTCTCAAGAACCTCTGCTGGCCGTCGGGCATCCCCGGCTGGGTCATGTTCATCCTGGTGCCGATCGAGTTCTTCTCGAACATCTTCGTGCGCCCCTTCACGCTCGCGGTCCGAGCCTTCGCGAACATGTTCGCCGGCCACCTGCTGATCGTGATGTTCTCCATCGCCTCCTGGTACCTGCTCAGCCCGTCCCTGGGCGCGCTGTACGGCTCGGCCTCGTTCATCGTCGCCGTCGGCCTGACCGCCTTCGAGCTGCTGGTCCAGTTCCTGCAGGCCTACATCTTCGTGATGCTGGCCAGCAGCTACATCGCCGGTGCCCTGGAAGAGGCGCACTGAGCCCCGGGGCCACGGCCCCGCCGAGAACCACCTCCCGGATCGCCCGGTGGCCAATCACCACCGGATCACCACCCTGCAAAGGACAACGTCAATGAGCATCCTCGCTGAGGGCACTGTCTACGGTTCCGTCGCCTCCCTGGGCTACGGCCTCGCCGCCATCGGCCCCGGCATCGGCGTCGGTCTGATCTTCGGTAACGGTGTCCAGGCCATGGCCCGCCAGCCCGAGGCTGCCGGTCTCATCCGTTCCAACATGTTCATCGGCTTCGCGCTGACCGAGGCGCTCGCCCTCATCGGCATCGTCATGCCGTTCGTCTTCGGCAACAAGTAATCCCGCCGTAGACCCTTTCTGAGGAAGGTCCAGATATGAGCATGGCGATCGTCCAGCTCGCGTCCGAGGAGAAGATGAACCCTCTCCTCCCCGCGTGGCCCGAGATCATCATCGGCCTGCTCTGCTTCTTCATCGTCTTCGGTCTGCTCGGCAAGAAGCTCCTCCCCAGCATCGAGAAGGTGCTGTCGGAGCGCCGGGACGCGATCGAGGGCGGGATGGAGCGCGCCGAGGCCGCCCAGGCGGAGGCCCAGGCCCTGCTTGAGCAGTACCGCGCCGAGCTCGCCGAGGCGCGCCACGAGGCTGCCCGCATCGTCGAGCAGGCTCGCGAGCAGGGTGCCGCCCAGCTCGCCGAGATGCGCGAGGAGGGCCAGCGTCAGCGCGAGGCCATCGTCGCCGCCGGTCACGCCCAGATCGAGGCGGACAAGAAGCAGGCCACTGCCGCCCTGCGTCAGGACGTGGGCTCGCTGGCCACCCAGCTGGCGTCCCGCATCGTGGGTGAGTCCCTCGAGGACCACACCCGGCAGAGCGGTGTCATCGACCGCTTCCTGGACGAGCTGGAGGCCAAGGCCGCCGTTGCTCAGGGTGCGGCCAAGTGATCGGCGCCAGCCGCGAGGCCCTCGCTGCCGGCCGGCAGAACCTGGAGAGCCTGACCGACTCCACCTCGGTGGACGCGGCCAAGCTCGCCGAGGAGCTCACCGCCGTCACGGCCGTGCTGGACCGTGAGGTGTCGCTGCGCCGAGTCCTGACCGACCCGTCCCGGTCGGGCCAGGACAAGGCCCAGCTGGTCACCTCGCTGCTGACCGGCCAGGTCTCCGGCGAGGCCGTCGACCTGGTCTCCGGTCTGGTCCGCTCCCGCTGGTCGGGCTCGCGCGACCTGGTGGACGCGACCGAGGAGCTCGCCGCCTACGCGGAGATCATCGCCGCGGACAAGGCCGGCGCCCTGGACGACGTCGAGGACGAGCTCTTCCGCTTCGGTCGGGTGGTGAGCGGTTCGCACGAGCTGCGGGCCGCGCTGACCGAGCCGAAGGCCGGTGCCGTCGCGAAGGCCGAGCTGATCAAGAAGCTGCTCGGCGGCCGCGCCAACGCCGGCACCGTCCGGCTGGTCACCGCCCTCGTCAACGTGCCGCGTGGCCGTAGCCTGGAGCAGGGCCTCGAGTCCTACTCGAAGCTCGCCGCCGCGCGCCGCGGCCGCGTGGTGGCCCTGGTCACCACCGCGGTGCCGCTGTCGGACACCCAGAAGGAGCGCCTGTCCGGTGCTCTGGCCCGGATGTACGGCCGCCAGGTCCACCTGAACATCGACGTCGACCCCGAGGTCGTCGGCGGCGTCCGGGTGCAGATCGGCGACGAGATCATCAACGGCACCGTGTCGAGCCGCCTCGAAGGCGCTCGCCAGTCGCTCGAAGGCTGAGCACCGAAGCAGCACATCCGACCCTCGGTCGGGAAACCGGCTCCACCGGAGTCGGGCAAACGTACGGCCGGTTCGGAAGACCCGGCCGAGAGTCGAATACTTGCGGCCCTCAATGGCGGGCCGAGGATCGCAAACTAGGAGAGCAGGGAAGCCTGATGGCGGAGCTTACGATCCGTCCGGAGGAGATCCGGGACGCGCTGGCCGACTTTGTCCAGTCGTACCAGCCGGACGCCGCTTCTGTGGAAGAGGTCGGCACGGTCACTGACGCGGCGGACGGCATCGCGCATGTCGAGGGCCTGCCCTCGGTCATGGCGAACGAGCTGCTGAAGTTCGAGGACGGCACGCTCGGCCTCGCGCTGAACCTCGACACCCGCGAGATCGGTGTCGTCGTCCTCGGTGAGTTCGGCGGCATCGAAGAGGGCCAGACCGTGCGCCGCACCGGCGAGGTCCTCTCGGTTCCGGTCGGCGACGGCTACCTCGGCCGCGTCGTGGACCCGCTGGGCAACCCGATCGACGGCCTGGGCGACATCGCCGCCACCGGTCGCCGCGCCCTGGAGCTGCAGGCCCCCGGCGTCATGGCCCGCAAGTCGGTCAAGCAGCCGCTGCAGACCGGCATCAAGGCCATCGACGCGATGACCCCGATCGGCCGCGGCCAGCGCCAGCTGATCATCGGCGACCGCCAGACCGGCAAGACCGCGGTGGCCGTCGACACGATCATCAACCAGCGTGACAACTGGCGCTCGGGCGACCCGGAGAAGCAGGTCCGCTGCATCTACGTCGCCGTGGGCCAGAAGGGCTCCACCATCGCGTCCGTCCGCGGCGCCCTGGAGGAGGCCGGCGCGCTGGAGTACACCACGATCGTGGCCGCTCCCGCCTCCGACCCGGCCGGCTTCAAGTACCTCGCCCCGTACACCGGCTCGGCCATCGGCCAGGAGTGGATGTACGACGGCAAGCACGTCCTGATCATCTTCGACGACCTGTCGAAGCAGGCCGAGGCCTACCGTTCCGTCTCCCTGCTGCTGCGCCGCCCGCCGGGCCGCGAGGCCTACCCGGGTGACGTCTTCTACCTGCACTCCCGCCTGCTGGAGCGCTGCGCCAAGCTGAACGACGCCCTGGGCGGCGGCTCGATGACCGGTCTGCCGATCATCGAGACCAAGGCCAACGACGTCTCGGCGTACATCCCGACCAACGTCATCTCCATCACCGACGGCCAGTGCTTCCTGGAGTCCGACCTGTTCAACGCCGGCATCCGCCCGGCCGTGAACGTCGGTATCTCGGTCTCCCGCGTCGGTGGCTCCGCCCAGATCAAGGCCATGCGCTCGGTCGCCGGCCGCCTGCGTCTGGACCTCGCCCAGTACCGCGAGCTGGAGGCCTTCGCCGCCTTCGGTTCCGACCTGGACGCGGCCTCCAAGGCCCAGCTGGAGCGCGGTGCGCGCATGGTCGAGCTGCTGAAGCAGGGCCAGTACCAGCCGTTCCCGGTCGAGGAGCAGGTCGTCTCCATCTGGGCCGGCACCAACGGCAAGCTGGACGACGTCCCGGTCGCCGAGATCCGCCGCTTCGAGCGCGAGTTCCTGGACCACGTCCGCCTCCAGCACAAGGACCTGCTGGCCGGCATCGTGGAGACCGGTCTGCTCGCCGACGGCACCGTCGACGCCCTGACCAGCGCGATCGATGCCTTCAAGCAGGGTTACCAGACGGCTGACGGCAAGCTGCTCTCCGAGCAGGCCTGAGTCCGGTAGCGAGGGAAAGGACGTAACGACCCATGGGAGCACAGCTTCGGGTCTACAAGCGCCGGATCCGCTCTGTCACCGCGACGAAGAAGATCACCAAGGCGATGGAGATGATCTCCGCGTCGCGCATCGTCAAGGCGCAGCGCGCGGTGGCCGCCTCCACTCCGTACGCCGACGAGCTCACCCGGGCGGTGACGGCGGTGGCCACCCGGTCCAACGCCAAGCACCCGCTCACCACCGAGAACCCGAACGCCAAGCGCGCGGCGGTCCTGCTGATCACGGCGGACCGCGGCCTGGCGGGCGGCTACTCGACCAATGCCATCAAGGCCGCCCAGTCGCTCACCGAGCGCCTCAAGGCCGAGGGCAAGGACGTGGTGACGTACATCATCGGCCGCAAGGGCGTCTCGTACTACACGTTCCGCGGCCTGACGGTCGCGGGCTCGTGGACGGGGTTCTCGGACAAGCCGACCTACGGTGACGCGAAGACCGTGGCGGTCGACCTGATCGAGGCCTTCACGGCCGAGACCGGCGGCGTGGACGAGCTCCACCTGATCTCGACCGAGTTCGTGTCCATGCTGACGCAGAACGCGATCGAGGCGCGGCTGCTGCCGCTGAAGCTGGACGAGGTCCAGCTCAGCGACCAGAAGCCGGCCA
>NZ_JBEZUT010000460.1:0-5196 GCF_040636595.1 Kitasatospora sp. NPDC036755 | reverse complement strand
AAGCAATCCACTTGAATGGCTGCTGGTCAAGTTCAATTTGATCGCGCGGCCCGTCCTCGACACCCAGGTAGCGGGCACGTACGTCCACGCCGCCGCCCCCGGCCGCGGCCGTGCGCTGACCCGCCCGGCACGGCCCCGGGCTTTGCCCGGGGTGGCGGCGAACAGGCAAGATAGCCGGGTGACCCTCCTTGATCTGATGCCGAAGCCCGCCACCCCCGACGCGTTGTACGAGACGTTCGCAGCCTGGGCGGAGGAGCGGGGGATCACGCTGTACCCGGCGCAGGAGGAGGCGCTGATCGAGTTGGTGTCGGGGAACAACGTCATCCTCGCGACGCCGACCGGCTCGGGCAAGAGCCTGGTGGCGGCGGGTGCGCACTTCGCGGCGCTGGCGGAGGGGCAGCGGACCTTCTACACCGCCCCGATCAAGGCGCTGGTGTCGGAGAAGTTCTTCGACCTGGTGAAGATGTTCGGCACCGAGCAGGTCGGCATGATGACCGGCGACGCGAGCGTGAACCCGACCGCGCCGATCATCTGCTGCACCGCCGAGGTGCTCGCCCAGATCGCGCTGCGCGACGGTGCCCGGGCCGACATCGGCCAGGTGGTCATGGACGAGTTCCACTTCTACGCGGAGCCGGACCGCGGCTGGGCCTGGCAGATCCCGCTGCTGGAGCTGCCGCAGGCGCAGTTCCTGCTGATGTCGGCGACGCTCGGCGACGTCCGCCGCTTCGAGGAGGACCTGACCCGCCGCACCGGCCGTCCGACCACGGTGGTGCGCAACGCGACCCGCCCGGTGCCGCTGTTCTACGAGTACCGCCGCACCTCGCTGCACGACACCCTGGAGGAGCTGCTGCAGACCGGCCAGGCGCCGGTCTACGTCGTGCACTTCACCCAGAAGGAAGCGGTGGAGCGGGCCCAGTCGCTGATGAGCATCAACATGTGCTCGAAGGCGGAGAAGGAGGCCATCGCCGATCTGATCGGCGGTTTCCGCTTCACCACCAAGTTCGGCCGCAATCTGTCCCGCTACGTGCGCCACGGCATCGGCGTGCACCACGCGGGCATGCTGCCGAAGTACCGCCGGCTGGTCGAACGCCTCGCCCAGGCGGGCCTGTTGAAGGTCATCTGCGGCACCGACACGCTCGGCGTCGGCGTCAATGTGCCGATCCGCACGGTGCTGTTCACCGCCCTGTCCAAGTACGACGGACAGCGCGTGCGCATCCTGCGCGCCCGCGAGTTCCACCAGATCGCCGGCCGGGCCGGCCGGGCCGGCTTCGACACCGTCGGCCAGGTGGTCGCACAGGCGCCCGAGCACGTGATCGAGAACGACAAGGCGATCGCCAAGGCCGGGGACGACCCGAAGAAGAAGCGCAAGGTCGTCCGGAAGAAGGCCCCGGAGGGCTTCGTCGGCTGGACCGAGGAGACCTTCGACAAGCTGATCGGCGCCGACCCGGAGCCGCTGGTCTCCCGGTTCAAGGTGAGCCACGCGATGCTGCTGTCGGTGATCGGCCGCCCGGGCAACGCCTTCGAGGCGATGCGCAAGCTGCTGACCGACAACCACGAGGACCGGGCCGCGCAGCGCCGGCACATCCGCACCGCGATCGCCATCTACCGCTCGCTGCTGGAGGGCGGCGTGGTGGAGCGGCTGCCCGAGCCGGACGCCGAGGGCCGGATCGTGCGGCTCACCCTGGACCTCCAGGAGAACTTCGCGCTCAACCAGCCGCTGTCCACCTTCGCGCTGGCCGCCTTCGAACTGCTCGACCCGACCTCGCCCTCGTACGCGATGGACGTCGTCTCGGTCGTCGAGGCGACCCTGGACGACCCGCGCCAGATCCTCGCCTCGCAGCAGAACAAGGCGCGCGGCGAGGCCGTCGGCGAGATGAAGCGGGACGGCATCGAGTACGAGGAGCGGATGGAGCGGCTCCAGGAGATCACCTACCCGAAGCCGCTGGAGGAGCTCCTCACCCACGCCTACGAGGTGTACCGCCGGGCGCACCCGTGGATCGGCGACCACCAGTTGCAGCCGAAGTCGGTGGTCCGCGACCTGTACGAGCGGGCGATGACCTTCACGGACTACGTCGGCTTCTACGAGCTGGCCCGCACCGAGGGCATCGTGCTGCGCTACCTGGCCGGCGCGTTCAAGGCGCTGGAGCAGACCGTCCCCGAGGACGTGAAGACCGACGACCTCAAGGACGTCATCGCCTGGCTCGGCGAGCTGGTCCGCCAGGTCGACTCCAGCCTGCTGGACGAGTGGGAGCAGCTGGCCAACCCGACCGAGCCGCAGGCCGCCGAGGTGCGGCTGGACGACAAGCCGGCGCCGGTCACCGCCAACGCCCGCGCCTTCCGCGTCCTGGTGCGCAACGAGATGTTCCGCCGGGTCGAGCTGTGCGCGCTGGAGCACTACGAGGAGCTCGGCGCGCTGGACGGCGAGTACGGCTGGGACGCGGACCGCTGGGCGGACGCCATGGACGGGTACTGGGAGGAGTACGACGACCTGGGCACCGGTCCGGACGCGCGCGGCCCGAAGATGCTGATCATCGAGGAGGAGGACTCCGCCTGGCGGGTCCGGCAGATCTTCGACGACCCGGAGGGCGACCACGACTGGGGCATCAGCGCCGAGGTCGACCTGTACGGCTCGGACGAGGAGGGCCGGGCGGTGGTCCGGGTGACCGCCGTGGACCGGCTCGGCGGCTGAGCCCGGGCCGGGCCGGATGCCTGTCCGCCCGGCCTTGCCACGGCTCTCGACATCCTGTCCGTCCGGTGGTCGGCGAGGCCCTGTGCCGCCGCCGTCGACCGCCGTCCCGGCACGACGGAGGCGAGCGCTCGGCCGGGAGGACCGGCCGGGCGCTCGCCGAGGTGGCGGGACGAAGGTCAGAACCGGGTGCTGACCGTGACGCCGCTGAAGTCGGTGACCGCGTACAGGCTGAGGTAGCGGTAGCCGGCGGTGGGGTTGGTGACGGTGAGGGACTGGCTGGTGCCGGTGGCGGTGGAGGAGGCCGTGAAGGCCTTCGGCGACGCCCAGGTGTCCGCGTTGTAGTAGAGGTGCGCGGTGCCGGTGCCGCCGGAGGTGGTGACCGTCAGCGTGGTGGTCCCGGCGGGCAGGTAGACGTACAGGTAGTCGAGGTTGCCGGCGGTGGCGGTGCGGCCGGTGCGCGAGCAGTTGCGGCCCATCGCGTCGGCACGCTGCTCGGTGCAGGCGGGCAGGGTCACGGGGCCGGCGGTGACGGTGACGGTGGTCGGGGTGGTGGAGATCCGGCCGGTGTCGTCGGTGGCGGTGAGGGCGACGGTGTAGCTGCCGGAGGCCGCGTAGGTGTGGCTCGGGTTGCGCTCCTCAGAGGAGGTTCCGTCGCCGAAGGTCCAGTGCCAGGCGGTGATGCGGCCGGAACCGGTCTGCACGGAGCGGTCGTTCGCGGTGACGGTCGCGCCGTTCACCGAGGTGTCGAACAGGGCGGTCGGGCCGGGGTTGTAGCAGGCGCCGGCGGCACAGGCGTCGAGCCAGAGGTCGAAGTCGGCGTCGTAGGAGGTGCCGAGGCCGTTGTAGACCGCGTAGCCGCCCTGGTAGTCACCGGCGCGGAAGCGGGTCAGCATGGCCTGGACATCGGCCGGGTGCTTCTCCAGCATGTACCGGGTGGCCAGGTAGCCCCACGGGTAGACCCGGGTGGAGTCCGAGTTGCGGGGGGTGCTCTGGAAGAGGTCGCTGAGCTTGTAGGTGTGCTTGGCGGCCTGGGTCATCGCGTCGGTGTCGGTGGCGCCGCGGTAGCGGTGCGAGACGTACTCGGCGAGGCCCTCGACCCACCAGATGTCCGGGACGGACATCTGGGTGGGGTAGTTGCCCTTGAGGTCGTAGATGCTGTCCAGGTAGTGGGTGTACTCGTGGTTCAGGTTCCACACCCGGGCGGGGTCGTTGAGGTTCCAGGACTTCTGGTACATCACCGTCACGGCCGGCACGTTCGGGTCGGTGGCGTCCATGACGGTCTCGCCGCCGTTGTCGGTGTCGTTGCCGAAGATCGCCCACGAGTAGGTGGTGTAGTCGGTCTTGTTGGCGAAGATCCCGAAGGTGACGTTCTGGGCGTACTGGCCGGGGATCGGCCCGTTGTCCTTGACCACGTCGTGGAACAGCGCGTCCTGGTTGCGCAGGCTGGCGCAGACGGTGGCCAGTTCCTCGGCGGACAGCGCCTGGGACTTGATGGTGCGGTTGTCGCAGACCAGTTGCTTCGGCAGGACGACCGAGGTGAGCTTGGCGGGCAGGTCGCAGGTGCCGTAGTACGAGCACTGGCCGCCGTTGTACCAGTTGGCCTGGACGGCCGTGTGCACGTACAGCGGCGCGGCGGGCGTCAGCAGCGGCGCGGCGTCCAGCACCTTCTTGACCAGCGGCTTGACCAGGGGCTCGACGGCGGCGCCGCTCCCGGCCAACCGGGCGAGGTCGTTGCCGGCGTTGGTGGACAGGACCTCGTTGGACCCGCCGATCAGGTCCTTGTGGTTGATCGCGAAGTCGGCGAGCGAGCGGGCGACGCCCGGGTCCGCGGCGACGGCCCTGACGAAGTCCGGGTTCGAGTTGCCGCGCCAAAGCGGGTACTGCAGCACGGAGTTGACCGCGCCGACCATCTTCGGGATCGCGTTGTAGGAATTGTCGTAGTCGTCGAGTATCCGCTTGTAGGCGTTCAGGTAGCCGGCCTGGACGTTGGCGCTGTCGGTGAGCCACACGACGTCCTTGAGCACGATGCCGTTGCTCTCGCTGACGTCGTGCCAGCGGGAGCCGGCGAAGAAGGCGTCCAGGGCGGCCCGGACGGCGGTGGTGAGCTCGCCGGTGTACGGGCCGGTGGCGTCGGGGTGGTTGAACTGGATGTAGTAGCCGACCTGGAGGTAGAGCGCCAGCTGCTGGACGCCGGTCGAGTTGTCGCCGGTGTAGCCGGCGGCCAGTTCCTTGAAGGCGGCGGCGACGGACAGCATCCGGGACTGCTTGAAGATGCCCGGGTCGGTGCCGCCGCTGCTGTACAGGCCCCGGACGCAGTCCGGGGTCGAGCTCCTGATGAACGCGACCAGGTCGGCCCCGCTGCGCGCGGCGAAGTCCGCCGGGGTGCAGGGCTGTGCGGCCAGGGACTCGGCCGCGACGGGGACGTCTGCCGCGGCCGTGTCGGCGGCATCGGCGAAACCCTGTGGATAACCAGGGGGTTGTGGATAAAAGTGTCACTCGCACGAGTG
>NZ_JBEZUT010000459.1:0-5200 GCF_040636595.1 Kitasatospora sp. NPDC036755 | reverse complement strand
TGCCACGCCCGCCCGGGGCGGTCTTCCCGGCCGCGGCGGCGCCTGCGGCGGGGGCGGGCCCGGGGGCCGTGCCGGACCGCTGCGCGGGCGCCGGTACCGAGGCGCCCGCCTGCTGCTCCGGCGTCACCTGCCGGTCGTCCTGGGCGCCCTGGGCGGACGCGGCGCCCTCGGTGCCGTCCGGTTGGCCGGTGACGGTCCGCGCGGTCTCCGGTCTGGATGCCTCGGCGGCCGGACGCGGCGCGAGGGAGGGCGACAGCGCCATCCCTCCCGTGGTCCGGAACAGCTCGTCGGCACCCGGGAGACTCACTCGGCGGGGCGGCACCGGTCGAGCACCTCCCTGGCGAGCTGACGGTAGGCGGCGGCACCGACCGAGTTGGTCGCGTACGTCGTGATGGGCTCGCCGGCGACGGTGGTCTCCGGGAAGCGCACGGTCCGCCCGATGACGGTGTGGAAGACGTGCTCGCCGAACGCCTCGACGACGCGCGCCAGCACCTCTCGGCTGTGCACGGTGCGCGAGTCGTACATGGTGGCGAGGATGCCGTCCAGGCGCAGCTCGGGGTTGAGCCGCTCGCACACCTTCTCGATGGTCTCGGTGAGCAGCGCGACACCGCGCAGTGCGAAGAACTCGCACTCCAGCGGGACGATCACGCTGTGAGCGGCCGTCAGCGCGTTGACCGTCAGCAGGCCCAGCGAGGGCTGGCAGTCGATGATGACGTAGTCGTAGTCGGGCAGCAGCGGCTTCAGTGCGCGCGCCAGCGCGGACTCCCGGGCCACCTCGCTGACCAGCTGCACCTCGGCGGCGGAGAGGTCGATGTTGGACGGCAGCAGGTCCATGCCGGGGACCGCCGTCTTCAGCAGCACTTCATCGGCCGTCAGGCCCCGCTCCATGAGCAGGTTGTAGACGGTGACGTCGAGCTCCATCGGGTTGACGCCGAGTCCGACCGAGAGCGCGCCCTGCGGGTCGAAGTCGACGAGCAGCACCCGGCGGCCGTACTCGGCCAGTGCCGCGCCCAGGTTGATGGTCGACGTGGTCTTGCCGACGCCGCCCTTCTGGTTGCACATGGCGATGATCTGGGCGGGGCCGTGCTCGCCGACCGGCGCGGGGATCGGGAAGTACGGCAGCGGACGGCCGGTCGGGCCGACCCGCTCGCGGCGCTGGCGCGCGGCGTCGGGGGCCAGCGTGGCGGCGTACTCCGGGTCCGGCTCGTACTCGGCGTCCGGGTCGTCGTAGGCGCCGTAGGCGAACTCGCCGTAGGCCAGGCCGTAGGCCGCCAAGTCGGCGTCGTGATCGGTCACCGTGGTCACCTGTGCTGTGTTCTGGCGTGCTTCGAAGGTACGGAGTGCGACCGAGCCGACCTCGGCCGAGCCCACGGAGGGCTGCCGGGCCCCGGGCTCCTCACTCGGCTGGCCGGCGGTGAGCTCCGCCAGTCCTGGCTGACCACCCCCGGGAGCAATTGTCGACTCATTCACAAGTCGTCTTACCTCCTTGGGCATCCAGGACTCTATGTCGATTCGTCAGCGTGGCAGCATGCCGACGGTTTGCGACTCTAGGCCGTTCAAGGCGTTCGCAGCAACACAATCCACGGTAGTCGGCAGGATGTGTCGACTATCGAGCGGGCTGCTGTCAAGGGATGAGAGGGTCACCGGCCCCAACGTTTCTGCGGGCGGGTGACGTGACCGACAGACATTGACGACAGAGCGACGAACCCGATCCGTCCGCCGTTCACGGGCACGGCGAAGCCCCCGGCCCGAAGTGATCGGGTCGGGGGCGAACGACCGCCGGGCGGTCAGGGGGTTCAGGCGAGGACGCTCTCCAGGGAGACCGACTCCAGGCCGAAGGCCTCGGCCACGGCCGGGAAGGTGATCTGGCCCTCGTGGACGTTCAGACCCTTGGCGAGCGCGGCGTCGCGGCGCAGCGCGTCCTTCCAGCCGCGGTTGGCCAGCTCCAGCACGTACGGCATGGTGGCGTTGGTCAGCGCGTAGGTGGAGGTGTTCGGGACGGCGCCCGGCATGTTGGCCACGCAGTAGAAGACCGAGTTGTGGACCTTGAAGGTCGGGTCGTCGTGCGTGGTGGCGTGCGAGTCCTCGAAGCAGCCGCCCTGGTCGATGGCGATGTCGACGAGCACGGAGCCCGGCTTCATGCGGGAGACCAGCTCGTTGGTGACGAGCTTCGGGGCCTTGGCGCCCGGGATCAGCACGGCACCGACGACCAGGTCGGCCTCCAGGACGGCCTTCTCCAGCTCGAAGGAGTTCGACACGATGGTCTTGACCTTGGTGCCGAAGATGCGGTCGGCCTCGCGCAGCTTGTTGATGTCGCGGTCCAGCAGGGTCACCTCGTAACCCATGCCGACGGCGATGGTGGCGGCGTGCCAGCCGGAGACGCCACCGCCGATGACGACGGCCTTGGCCGGGTGGGTGCCGGGGACGCCGCCCGGCAGGGTGCCGCGGCCGCCGGCCGGACGCATCAGGTGGTACGAGCCGACCTGCGGGGCCAGGCGGCCCGCGACCTCGGACATCGGGGCGAGCAGCGGCAGCGCGCCGTTCGACAGCTGCACGGTCTCGTACGCGATGGCGGTGGTGCCCGAGGCGATCAGCGCGTCGGTGCCGGCCCGGTCGGCCGCCAGGTGGAGGTACGTGAAGAGGGTCTGCCCCTTGCGCAGCCGGTGGTACTCGGAGGCGATGGGCTCCTTGACCTTCAGCAGCAGGTCGGCGGTGGCCCACACCTCGTCGGCGGTGGGGAGGATGGTGGCGCCGGCGGCCACGTACTCCTCGTTCGGGATCGAGGAGCCGAGACCGGCGTTGTCCTCGATGTAGACCTCGTGCCCGTTGCGGACCAGCTCATGCACGCCGGCGGGCGTGATGGCCACGCGGTACTCGTGGTTCTTGACCTCGCGGGGGATGCCGACCTTCACGACTGAACACGTCCTCTTGCCATGGGGGTCCCGACCGGAGAAGACCGGTGGGCGACGCGCACGTGGGGAAGCCTCCGGGACAGCCCGGGGCGGGGATCGCTGCGCGACTGAGTCCGAGTGTAATGAAGCCCAGTCGGCGTGTCAGCCTTCCAAAGTGAATAATTTTCCCGCGCGCATTGGCAGGTTCGTAGGCTTCCCCTGCGACTTACCCGCCAAAGACGTCACTACCGGACATCTTCGACAATACCCCCGAAAGGGCCCATCACCACCCGGCGTCGACGCGTTCCCGCAGGTCCGCCAGGGCGGATCCGATGGCCTCCCGGCCCCGCTCGTCCCCCAGCCGCCGCAGCACCGCGAGCGCGGCCCGGTACTCCCGGTCGGCCTCGTCGAAGCGGCGCTGCGCGGTGTGCGCCTCGGCCACCCGGGCGAGCAGCCGGGCCTCGGCCGCGTGGTCGCCCAGCGCCTGCCGCAGTCCCAGCGCCCGGCCGTACCAGTCGGCGGCCCGCACCGCGTCGCCGAGCGCCCGGTGACAGTTCGCGGCGCTCTCCAGGGCCCTGGCGCAGAGCGGCTCGTCGTCGGCCTTCCGGGCGTGCTCCAGGGCGGCCCGGTAGTGGACGGCGGCCGGATCCCAGCGGCCCGCCGAGGCCTGGAGGTCGCCCAGGTTGAGCAGCGCGGCCGAAGCCCGGCGCGGCCGGCCGTTGCGCTCGGCGACGGTCAGCACCAGCTCGTGCAGCCGGTAGAGGTCGGTGGGGGCGGCGGCCCCGGTCAGCGGCAGCGTCCGCAGCAGCGCGGTGACCAGCCGCCCGGCCGAACCGTCCAGGTCGCCCTGGCCGATCGCGTCGGCCACCGCGCCGAGCAGCAGCTCCCGCTCGCCGAGCAGCCACTCGCGGGCGTGCTCGGCCGAGCGCAGCCGCAGCGGGGCGGGCAGCGGCTCCGGGCTCGGGCCCGCCGCCGGGTCGAGCAGCGCGCGGGCCGACTCGGTGAGCCGGACCAGCCGCTCCAGCAACCGGGCCCGGGCGAGCTCGGTCTCGGCCGGCCGGTCCTCCTGCTCGCGCAGCCGGACCAGCCGGGGGTAGAGCCGCCCGGGCACCCGGTAGCGGGGGGTGCCGTCGGCGGTCGGCGCCTCCTCGCCGAGCAGCTCCCGCTCGGCCAGCGCGGCCAGCGTCACGGCCGCGTCCGGCACCGGGCAGCCGACCAGGGCGGAGGCGGTGCGCGGGTCGGCGGTCTGCGCCGGGGCCAGGGTGAGGGTGCGCAGCATCCGCGCCTGGGCGGCCGGCAGCCCGCGGTACAGCAGGGTGAACGCCCCGAGCAGCGGATCGTTGTCGGGCACGGGCACCGGCTCGGCCGGCTCCGGGCCGGGCTTCACCCAGGCCGCCGGGTCACCGGCCGACTCGGCCACCGCGGCCGTGGCCGTCGCGGCGGGCTCGCCGGCCCGGCCCTGCGCGGGGCCGCCCGAGGCCGCCCTCCCCTGCACGGGGCTCCCCGGAGCGGGCTTCGCCGGGGAGGGCTTCGCCGTCCGCTCCCCCTCCCTGTTCTTCGGTGCCCCGCCCTTCTCCTTCTCCTTCGCCGCACCGGCCGGCTCCGCGGAAGCCCCCGCGACCGCCGTCTCCTCCCCCACCACCCGGTTGAGCTCGCGCGCCGCCTCGGTGACCGCGATCTTCGGGTTCGCCCGCAGCCACCCCGCCATCAGCCGCAGCGCGGCCGGCCGGGCGGCGCAGGCCTCGGCCAGGTCGGCCCCGCCCACCGGGTCGCAGGAGATCCGGGTGCCGCCGACCAGGTCGGCCAGCAGCTCCCCGGAGGCCTGCCGGTCCAGCCCGCCGAGGATCACCGGGTCGATGTCCTCGATCCCGGTGAGCGGCCCGGCCGTGGTGGCGAGCACCAGGCACCCGGGCTCGTCGGCGAGCAGCGGCCACACCTGCCCGGCGTCGCGGACGTCGTCCAGCACGAGCAGCACCCGCAGCCCGGCGAGCGCCTCGCGCAGCGCCACGCAGCCCGGTTCGTCCCGCCCGTCCTCGCCGGCCCCGGGGAGCGGCACCGCGGTCTGCGGGTCGAGCTGCTCCAGCAGCAGCCGGGCGGCCCGGGCGGGCGGCACCCGGCCGCCGTCCGGGGCGGACAGCCGGACGAACAGCACGCCGTCCGGGTAGGAGGCGGCGACGGTACGGGCGAAGCGGGCGGCCAGCACGGTCCGTCCGGAGCCGGGGCGCCCGGCCAGCGCCCTCCTCACCGCGTACCACCGCACCGAGGGCTCGCGCCGCCGGGCCCGGGTGCACCTGGACCGCAAGAGCGGC
>NZ_JBEZUT010000458.1:0-5226 GCF_040636595.1 Kitasatospora sp. NPDC036755 | reverse complement strand
TTGGTATGGCAATCGTGAAAACGGACCTATGCTGGTGAAGATTCATGATCCTTTCGCACGAATGCAGGTCCGCTCTCCATGAAGCCGCCCCGGGTCGGCGGGCCGGGGCGGCCGGTGTCACCCGGGTGCCGGGCCGTGGTGGCGGGGCCGTCCGGCGCCCAGCACCGTGGTCGGGAGGCGACGATCGACAGGACGGTGCAGATGAACGCGAAGGATTCCGTGCCCCGCGTGGTGGTCGGCGTCGACGGCTCGCCGCCCTCGTACGCCGCCCTGCACTGGGCGGCCCGGCACGCCACCCTGATCGGCGGGGTGGTCGACGCCGTCGGCGCCTGGGAGCCACCGAGCCACTTCGGCTGGTCGGCCCCGGTGGTCGACAGCACCTTCGACCGGGAGCTGGCCGAACGGCGGTTCGCCGAGGAGCTGCACACCGTGCTCGGCGCGGACTGCCGGGCGGAGGTCCGCCAGACGATGGTCATGGGCGACCCCTCCGACGTCCTCCTGGACGCGGCCCGGGGCGCCGAACTGCTGGTGGTCGGCAGCCACGGCCGCGGCGGCTTCAGCCGCACCCTGCTCGGCTCGGTGAGCACCCACTGCGCGCAGCACGCCGCCTGCCCGGTGGTCATCGTCCGGGCCCCGTGACGGCAGCGGCACGCGGGCCCGCGCGGCGCCCGGGCCCGCCTCCTCGGTGACGGGCCGTCAGCGGGCGGGCCTCGGCGGTGTCAGCGCAGCAGGGCGGCCAGCAGCTCCGCCAGGGACGGGCCCGCGTCCGCCGGGTGGCGCAGCTGCTTGCCGGTGGTCACGTGGTAGTGGTTGGTGCGCCCCTGCCGCTCGTGGCTGAGGTAACCCGCCTGCTCCAGGTCGACGATGATCCGCTGCACCGCCCGTTCGGTCAGCAGGCAGCGGGCGGCGATGTCGCGCACCCTGATCCCCGGATCCCGGGCGATCTGCACCAACACGCGAGCGTGGTTCGTGAGGAAGGTCCACCCCGGGCCCGCCGGCCGGTCGCTCATGGCCCCAGCATACGGCCCGGCCGGCCTTCCCCGGGTTCCTTGCGGGGCCCCTCGCCCCGGAGCGGGGCCCGCAAGGAACCCGGGGCGGGCGCGCCCGGTGTCCCCGGCCCCCGAGGAGCCGTGGACTCCGGGGTCAGCGGGCGGTCGGACGGTGCTCAACCGGGGCTCACCCGGCCGCGCCAGCCGCCCTCCTCGCCACCGCGGCGCTCGATGAAGTCCTTGAAGCGTCGCAGGTCCCCCTTCACCCTCCGGTCCACCACTCCCAGCGCGTCCCCGGCTCGCTCGGCGATGCCCTCGGGCCGGAAGTCGATGGCCATGTTGACCCGCGTGTGCTCGTCGTCGAGCCGTTGGAAGGTCACCACGCCCTGTTGCCTCACCTCGCCGTCGACGGTGCGCCAGGCGATCCGTTCGTCGGGCAGCTGGTCGACGATCTCGGTGTCGAACTCACGGGTGACCCCGCCGATGCTCGTCCGCCAGTGGTTGTGGCGGTCGTCCACCTGGGTCACCGCGTCGACGCCCTCCATGAACCGCGGGAACTCCTCGAACAGCGTCCACTGGTTGTAGACGGCACCCAGCGGCACGTCGACGTCGACCGATTCCCTCACCATGCTCATCCGGAGCCTCCTTGCTCGGCACGGCCGGGCTCGTCCCGGCCGACCGCGCGCCTGCCCGCCCAGCGCCGGATCAACCCTCCCGCCGCCCCCGTCCGTTGGCCGGGTGGGGCCGCGCCGTCGAGACCGCCCCCTGGCGTCCGCGCATCCGCGGCCGGGGGCGGGCAGGCGCCGGGCACGGAACAGAACGAGGCGGCGTGCCGCGCCGCACCGGGGCCCGCTCCTCCGGCGTCGGCCGCCGGCTCGACCCGGCGCCGGGCGCGGAGAACCGGCCCACCGCAACCGGAACCCCCCACCGGGGCCACCCTCTCCGCCGCGCAGCGGCGAGCGTGTGCCCGCCGACGTGCCCGACGATCTCCGTGTCCGCGTCGGCCGGTCAGTGCGAGCCGACCGTCTCGGCCCGGGCGCGCAGCGCGTCGTCGATGCCGCGCAGGAAGTGTTCGAGGTCGTCGGGGTTGCGCGAGGTCACCAGGCGCCAGCCGTTGGCGTCGTCCGTGACCAGCGGCTCGTCCGTCCAGGTGGCGCCGGCGTTGGCGAGATCGGTGCGCAGGGAGGGGTAGGAGGTGAGCCGCTTGCCGTACGCGACGCCGGCCTCAGCCAGCAACCAGGGGCCGTGGCAGATCGCGGCGACGGGCCGCCCGGACGTGGTGAAGGCGAGCACCGTGTCGACGGCCGGCTGCCGGAGCCGGAGGGTGTCCGCGTTGATGGTGCCGCCGGGGATGAGCAGCAGGTCGTAGCCGGCTGCGTCGACCTCGTCGAGGGTGAGGGTGGGGCGCACCGTCTCGCCGGGTTCCTCGTCCCCGACCAGGGTGCGGATGTCGCCCCGGTCGGGGGCGGCGATGTCGACCCGGGCGCCGTTGTCGCGCAGGTGCCGTACGGGAACGAGCAGTTCGTCCTGTTCGACGCCGTAGTTCGTCACGATCGCCAGGACCTTGCCGTGCCGGTCCATGTCTCCTCCTGGTTCGTGTCGGTCCACGGGGGTGCACCCACACGCACCCCCGGCGCCTGCGGGTACCCGCCCGGCCCGCGGCCATGCCCGGTTCGCCGGGCCCGGTCCGGGTAGCCGCCGGGGACGGGCGGGGCGGTCGGCGCCCGCTCCGCACCCGGGATTCGGGCCCCGAGGAGGCACGGTGAGCAGTGGACGACCGACCCTGGCCGTGGCGGTGACCTGAGGTGGGCGTGGCCGTGGACCCGGAGCAGGCGCTGCGACGGATCGCCTTCCTCCTGGAGTGGCAGGGCGCCTCCCCGTACCGGGTGCGGGCGTTCCACACCGCCGCCGAGGCCGTCCGCGGCCTGCCGCCCGGTGTGGTGGACGCCGCCGCCGTCCGCCGTCTGCGGGGCGTGGGACCGGTCACGTCCGAGGTGATCGCCCAGGCCTCGACGGGTGCGACACCGCCGTACCTGGCCCGGCTGGAGGCCGAGGCCGGGCCTGCGGCGCGGGCCGGCTGGGAGCTGCTGGCCGCCGCCCGGGGCGACTGCCACCTCCACTCCGACTGGTCCGACGGCGGTCACCCGTTCGAGGAGATGGCCGACGCCGCCCGCGGGCTCGGGCACGACTGGGCGGTGCTCACCGACCACTCGCCCCGGCTGACCATCGCCCACGGCCTCAGCCCCGAACGCCTGCGGCGCCAGCTCGACGAGGTGGCGGCCTGGAACGCCCGCAACGGCCCGTTCCGGCTTCTGACCGGGATCGAGTGCGACATCCTGGAGGACGGCTCGCTCGACCAGGAGCCCGAACTGCTCGCCCGGCTCGACCTGGTGGTCGCCTCGGTGCACTCGAAGCTGCGCTCCGACGCCGGACCGATGACGGACCGGATGCTGGCCGCGGTCCGCACCCGCCGTACGAACGTCCTGGGGCACTGCACCGGCCGGATCGTCACCGGCCGCGGCCGGCCGCCGTCCCGTTTCGACGCCGACGCGGTCTTCGCGGCCTGCGCGGCGAACGGAACGGCGGTGGAGATCAACTGCCGCCCCGAGCGCCGTGACCCGCCCGACGACCTGCTGCGCCTGGCCGCGGAGGCGGGCTGCCTGTTCGCCGTCGACACCGACGCCCACGCGCCCGACCAGCTGCACTGGTTCGGCTCCGGGTACGCCCGTGCGGCCCGCCTCGGCCTCGGCCCGGAGCGGCTGATCACCACCTGGCCGCGCGAACGGCTTCTCGCCTGGACCGGACGGGGCGGCGGCTGAGCTGCCCCCTTGGCCTCTCCCCAGGACTCGTCCCGCCCGCCGGCGGCCAGGCCAGGCGGGTCAGGTCAGGCCAGGCGGGTCAGACCAGGCGGGTCAGGTCAGGCGGGTCAGGTCAGATAGAAGACCATGCCGACGAGCAGCGCCGACACCGCCAGGGCCAGGAGCACGATGAGGACGGCCGGCCAGGGCCCCCAGGCCTGGCGCAGTTCCACCGGTTCCGGGTGGGAGATGCCGAAGATTCCGCCCTCGGCGGGCGGGGTGTCCCCGCCGGGGAGCGTGTGGTGCGCGTCCAGCGCGGGAGTGCGTTCGGGTTCTGGATCGGGAGTGGTCATGACGTCCCCCGGACGGTTCGGGTTCCAGCGCCCGACGGCTGCCCGGCGACGGCGGCCGGAAACCCGCCCGGCCCCGCTCCCGCCGGGTCCGAACCTCCGGGTCCGTCCGGATCGCCGCGGCCGCCCGGGTTTGGCGGGCCGGTGCCCGGCTAACCGCCCGGTATGGACACCACACCCCTGCACACCCACCGGTGGTCCCGCCGGCTGCGCCGGGCGCTGGACGCACCGGAGCGCTGGGAGGTCCTCGACGCCCCGTCCCGGCCGCTCGCCGAAGCGGTCGAGGCCCTCCCCCTCGGGCCGTACCGCGACGCCCTGCACGGCGTGTGGCTCGGCCACCCGCTCCACCCCGCGATGATCCAGCTGCCGATCGGCTGCTGGACGTCCGCCGCACTGCTGGACTACCTCCCCGGCGGACACCGGTCCGCCGACGCCCTGGTGGCGGCCGGACTGCTGACCGCCGGGCCCACCGCGCTCACCGGCTGGGTGGACTGGGCCCGGCTCGACCCGCCGCGCCGCCGCACCGGCCTGGTGCACGCGCTCTGCAACACCACCGGGGTGCTGCTGTACGGCGGCTCGCTCCTGGCCCGCTGCCGCGGGCACCGGGCGCGCGGCCGGCTGCTCGGCCTGGCCGGGCTGACGGCCGTCTCCGCCGGGGCCGCGCTCGGCGGGCACCTGGCCTACCGGCAGGCCGCCGGCCCGGGCCGCGCCGCCGCCGTGCCCCGGCTGGCACCGGCCGACTGGGTCGGCCTCGGCGCGGTGGAGGACTTCCCGCCCGGCGAGCCCGTCCGTGTGACGGCCGGCGAGCTGGCCGTGGTCGTGGTCCACGAGGGCGAGGACTTCCACGTGCTCGCCGAGCGCTGTGCCCACCTGTCCGGGCCGCTCTCCGAGGGCGCTCTCGTCGACGGCTGCCTGCGCTGCCCGTGGCACGGCAGCGCGTTCCGGCTCCGGGACGGCGAGGTGGTGCACGGCCCGGCCACCGCGCCCCAGCCGGTGCTGGAGACCCGGGTGCTCTCCGGGCACCTGGAGGCGCGGCTCCCGGGGGCCGGCTGACCGCCCGCCCCGGCCCCCGCGTCGGGCCGAGCCGGT
>NZ_JBEZUT010000457.1:0-5228 GCF_040636595.1 Kitasatospora sp. NPDC036755 | reverse complement strand
CGCGGCCGTACCCGGGACCGGCCCCGGAGCCGTCGCGCGGGGCCGGCGGCCGCTGACAGCGGCGTGACAGTGGGCGGCCGGGGGGCGACAGGGGGCTGACAGCGGGGCCGGGCAGCCTGGGGGCATGACACGAATCGCGACAGCCCCGAACGACCGGGGAACCACCTCCGGAAACGCCGTGGAGGTGCAGGGCATCGTCAAGCACTTCGGCGAGACCAAGGCCCTCGACGGGGTCGACCTCAGCGTCCGGGAGGGCACCGTCCTGGCCCTGCTCGGCCCCAACGGCGCGGGCAAGACCACCCTGGTGCGCGTCCTCTCCACCCTGATCAAGCCGGACGCCGGCACCGCGTACGTCGGCGGCTACGACGTGCTGCGCCAGCCCAAGCAGCTGCGCCGCACGATCGGCCTCACCGGCCAGTACGCCTCCGTGGACGAGCTGCTCTCCGGGTACGAGAACCTCTACCTCATCGGCCGGCTGCTGGACCTCTCCCGCCGCGAGGCCAGGGCCCGGGCGGCCGAGCTGCTGGAGCGCTTCTCGCTCACCGAGGCGGCCAAGCGGACCGCCAAGACCTACTCCGGCGGCATGCGCCGCCGCCTCGACCTGGCCGCCAGCATGATCGGCCGCCCCCGGGTGCTCTACCTGGACGAGCCCACCACCGGCCTGGACCCGCGCACCCGCAACGAGGTCTGGGACGAGGTGCAGCGGATGGTCTCCGAGGGCACCACCGTGCTGCTGACCACCCAGTACATGGAGGAGGCGGAGCAGCTCGCGAACGAGCTGACCGTCATCGACCGCGGCCGGGTGATCGCCAACGGCGCCGTCTCCGAGCTGAAGGCCAAGGTCGGCGGCCAGACCCTCCAGGTGCGCCCCACCGACCCGGCCGAGCTGCCGGACATGGCCCGCTGCCTGCGGGACACCGGCATCGGCAGCGCCACCGTCTCCGCCGACACCGGGCTGCTCGCGGTGCCGATCACCGACGACGCGCAGCTGACCGCGGTGATCGGGGCCCTCGGCACCCGCGGCTTCGCGATCGCCGGCATCGACACCAAGGTGCCCAGCCTGGACGAGGTCTTCCTCGCCATCACCGGCAAGCCCGCGACCGCCGCGGAGCCCGCCCCCAGCCTCGCCAAGGAGCCCGTCGCATGACCACCGCCACGCTCGCCCCCTCCCGGGTGGAGGACAGCCGGATCGGGCTCACCGGCACGCTGCGCCACGTCGGCGCGCTGACCAGGCGCAACCTGATGCGGATCAAGGCCGACCCGGAGTCGATGTTCGACGCCGTGCTGATGCCGATCATCTTCACCGTGCTGTTCGTCTACGTCTTCGGCGGCGCGATGGCCGGCGACCAGGACACCTACAAGCAGTACCTGATCCCGGGCCTGCTCGGGCAGACCGGCCTCACCCTCGCGATGGCCGTCGGCACCGGCCTCAACAGCGACTTCCAGACCGGCGTGATGGACCGCTTCCGCACCCTGCCGATCGGCCGGGCCTCGGTTCTGCTCTCCAAGCTCGCCGCCGAGACCCTCCGCGGGCTGCTCTCCTTCGCGATCCTGATCGGCTTCGCGATGTGCATCGGCTTCGAGGTGAAGACCGGCCCGCTGGAGGTGCTGGCCACCATCGGCCTGGCCCTGCTGTTCGGCATGTCGATCGTCTGGATCTCGATGCTGCTGGGCATGGCCCTGCGCAGCGCCCAGGCCGTCCAGGGCGTGGCCATGCTGGTCCTGATGCCGATGCAGTTCGGCAGCTCGATCTTCGCCCGGACGGACACCATGCCGGGCTGGCTGCAGTCCTTCACCAAGATCAACCCGCTGTCGGCGCTGGCCGACGCCTCCCGTTCCCTGCTCAACGGCGAGGGCGCGGTGGCCCACCCGGTGATGATCGTGCTGATCTGGTCGGCCGCCGTCACCGCGGTCTTCGCGCCGCTCGCGGTCGCCCGCTTCCGCAAGCGGACCTGACCCCGCAGCCACCGTCGGCCCTCCCGCGGGAGGGCGGGGGCCGACGGACAGGACGGCCGGACGCCCGGGACAGGCGCCGGCTGCCGTACGGGCCCGCGCGGCCGGTGACCAGGGGACGGGCACCGGCCGCGCGGGCCCACCGTGCCGACCCGCCGCGTCGGCCCGCCGTCCGCACCGATCGCGCGGGCTAGCCGATCAGCCCCTGCAGCAGCTCGAAGACCTGCTCCTGGGTCATCCCGACCCCGCCGGCCCTGGCCTCCTCGTACCCGGCCCCGCCCAGCCGCTCCCGCAGGAGGGACTCCGCGCGCGCACGCTCGGCCCGGTCCAGGAAGCCGCCCTTGGGGCCGTTCAGCCCGCCGTGCGCGGCGAGCAGCACGGCCGCCGTCCGGGCCCGCTCCAGGTCCCCGTCCCGCTCGACGAAGCCGCCCAGCACCGCCACCACCGCGGGCACCACCAGGACCGTCATGTGCTCGGCGAAGCCGCTCGCGGCCGTCACCGCCCGCAGCTGCCGCCAGCCGTCGCGCAGCAGCCCGAGCCCCGCCTCCGGATCCCCCGCCCTGGCGACGATCCAGCCGCGGGAGCTCAGCAGCATCCCGGTCACCAGGCTCGGCGCGAAGCCGCCGACCCGGACGGCGTCCAGCCGGTCCAGCTCGGCCAGCGCCCGCGCGAACTCGCCGCGATGGGCGTGGAGGCCGCAGAGCGTCAGGTGGCCGAACATCAGCGCCCCGGTGGTGGACTGGTTGAGGCCCGGGGTCCCGATCGAGGCCAGCGCCTCCCGGATGACCCGCTCGCCGCGGTCCATGTCCTGCTCCAGCAGGGCGGTGCCCAGGTTCACCCGCAGGATCGGCAGCTCCTGCGGCGCCCCCAGCTCCTCGACCAGCTCGATCGCCCGGCCGTAGGCCGCGGCGGCGGCCTCGGCCTCGCCCCGGTTGGCCAGCGACTCGCCGTGCGCGGACAGCGCCTGGGAGATCCCCCACAGGTCGCCCGACCGCTCGTACAGCTCCAGCGAGCGCTCGCCGTCCACGATGCTCTGCTCCGCACCGCTCGGCCAGTCGTTCATCATCCTGGCCCGCACCTGCAGGATGAACGCCAGGTCGCTCACCTCGCCGTACTGCTCGCAGCCCCGGACGGCATCGTCGATCAGCTGCTTCATCATGTCCGGGCGGCCGGCCAGGAAGGCGCCGAACACCCGCATCAGCCCCGGGAAGCGGTAGGCCTGCGGCAGGTCCGAGGCGCGGGCGTCGGGGTTGTAGGCGTCCAGCAGCCGCTGGGCGACCTCGACCGCCGCCGGGTCGCCGAGGACGTCCAGGTTGCCCTCGAACAGCCCGATCAGCCGGTACATCGCGAGCAGTCGGCGGGCCTCCTCGACCACCCCCGTGGGCAGCGGCAGGTCGTAGCGGAACACGCTGCGCTCCAGCGGCACGGGCGGCGGGGAGTCCGGGCCGAACGGGTCCGGGCCGAGCGCGGCGACCGCGTCGTACCAGGTGCGCGCCTCCATGCTGAACCCGCGCAGCGACCAGTACCAGCTCATGCCGAGCGTCAGGAGCAGCGCCTGGTCCTCGTCCCGCAGGTCGATCGCCCGGCGCAGCGCCGTCCGGATGTTGTCCTGCTCGCGTTCCAGCACGGCCAGCCAGTGCAGCTGCCGGGGGCCGTGGATCTGCGCGTCGGAGACGGAGATGATGGCGCGGAAGTGCGCCAGGTGGCGGGCCTCGGTGGCGGCGCGCTCGGCGGCGGACCCGGCGAGGCGCTCCGTCGCGTACTCGTGGATGGTCTCCAGCATCCGGTAGCGCGGCAGGCTGGCCCCGTCCAGGTCGGCCACCAGCAGGGACTTGTCGACCAGCGACAGCAGCAGGTCGGCGACCTCGCCGGGAGCCACCTCGACGCCGTCGGCGCAGACCGCCTCGGCGTCCTCCAGCTGCCAGCCGCCCGCGAACACCGAGAGCCGGCGCAGCACCGCCCGCTCCCGCTTGCCCAGCAGGTCCCAGCTCCAGTCGACCACCGCGCGCAGCGTCTGCTGGCGCGGCAGCAGGGTGCGGCTGCCCGCGGTGAGCAGCGCGAACCGGCCGTCCAGCCGGTCGGCTATCTGGCGCGGGGTCATCACCCGCAGCCGGGCCGCGGCCAGCTCGATGGCCAGCGGCAGCCCGTCCAGCCGGCGGCAGATCTCGGCGCAGGACTCCGGGTCGCCGAGCGGGTCGAAGCCGGGACGGGCGGTCGCCGCGCGTTCGGCGAACAGCCGCAGCGCGACCGGGTCCGGCAGCGGTTCGACCGGCAGCACCGTCTCCCCGGGGACGCCCAGCGGCTCGCGGCTGGTGGCGAGCACCGTCAGCCCGGGGCACTCGGCGAGCAGCACGTCGACGAGGTCGGCGGCGGCCTGGATCAGGTGCTCGCAGTTGTCCAGGACGAGCAGCATGCGGCGGTGGCGGCAGTGCTCGACCAGCCGCCGCACCGGGTCCTCGGCCCGCTTCTCGATCACTTCGGCGACCATGCTGGTGCTGTGCAGCACGATCTCGCGCAGGCCGAGCGCGGAGACCACGGCGGCGGGCACCGCACCCGGGCTCTCCAGCGGGGCGAGTTCGGCCACCCAGACGCCGTCCGGCCAGCCGCCCGCGGACTGCTCGGCGCGGCCGGCCTCGGTCGACAGGCTGGTCTTGCCGGAGCCGCCGGGGCCGGTCAGGGTCACCAGCCGACGGTCCGTCAGCATGCCGCGCAGGAGCGTGAGATCGTCCTCGCGGCCGACGAAGCTGGTCAGGCGTCCGCGCAAGTTGCCGCCGGGGCGCTGGGGTTGGGGCGCGGGGGCGACGGCGGGGGTCGCGGCGGGAACGGTTCGGGCGGGCTCCGGGGCGGGCGGGTGCGGCGCCACGCCGGGCGTCCCGGGCACCATCGACGCCCCCGGCTTCTCCGGCCTCTCCGGTTTCTCCGGGGCCAGCGGCTTCTCCGGTGCGAGCAACTCGGCGTACAGGGAACGGAGTCCGCGCCCGGGGTCGACGCCGAGCTCCTCCGCCAGCGCGCGCCTGGTCCGCTCGTAGTGGCGCAGCGCCTCGGCCGTCCGCCCGCTCTCGTGCAGCGCCCGGATCATCAGCAGCTGCAACGGCTCGTCCAGCGGCTGCCGTTCGCACAGCTCGGCCAGTTCGGCGACCAGCTCGGCGGCCCGGCCGAGGCCGAGGTCGGCGGTGATCCGGTGGCGGCGCGCCTCCTCCCGCTGGGCCTCCAGCCGGACGGCCGGGCCGGTGCGGTCCGGCAGGTCGGCCAGCGCCGGGCCGCGCCACAGCGCC
>NZ_JBEZUT010000456.1:0-5286 GCF_040636595.1 Kitasatospora sp. NPDC036755 | reverse complement strand
CCTGGGGGGGGGGCGGGGGGTGGTGGTGGCCGGCCGGGGGGGGGGGGGGCGGCGGGGGGGGGGGGGGGGGCGGCGAGGCGGGTGACGGCGGCGACCGGGTCGACGGTGCCGTGGCCGTGCTGGGCGTCGGGGCTGCGGTAGGCGGTGGCTTCCAGGCGTTCGGTCAGCTGGTCGACGGTCAGGTCCGGCCGGTAGCCGAGGGCGAGGGCGGCGGTGCCGGCCACGAAGGCGGTGGCGAAGCTGGGGCCGGCGCCGGTGTAGTAGCCGCCGGGGGCCGGGCCGGGGCCGGTGACGGCGTCGCCGGGGGCGGCGAGGTCGATCCGGCCGCCGACCGGGACGGCGGCCGGGCCGTCGGGCAGCGCGCCGCCGGGGGCGAGGTCCCGGACGGCGAGCACCTCGGGGTAGGCCGCCGGGTAGGCCGGGACGGGTTTGGTCGCGCCGGTGGCGTCGGTCGGAACGGTGTCGGGTGCGGCCGGGGCGACGATCAGCACGCCCTTGCCGCGGGCCGCGCGGACGGCGGCGGCGAGGGCGTCGGTGCCGTTGGGCAGCGCCACGGCGACCGTGATGACCCGCGCGCCCCGGTCGGCGGCCGTGGTGATGCCCTGGGCCAGCAGGTCCGCCGAGGCGGTTCCGGCCTCGCTGGTGACGGAGATCGCGAGGATCCGGGCGCGCGGCGCGATGCCGGCGAAGCCGGCGCCCTCGCGCTGGTCGGCGGCGATCAGGCCGGCCAGGAAGGTGCCGTGGCCGACGCAGTCCTGGGCGGGGTCGGGGCCGCCGGGCAGCCGGGCCTGGTCGAGCCGGCCGGCCAGCAGGCCGGCGCCGTCCTGGACGCCGGAGCCGAGGACGGCGACGGTGACGCCCTCGCCGCGGCTGAGCGGCCAGACCCGGTCGGGGCGGAGGAAGGTCTGCGGCCAGGGGGTGAGCTGGGTGCCCTTGGCGGACGGCGGCAGGCAGCCGGCCGGCCGGCCGAGCGCGTCGTGCCGCTGCTGGCTGACCCGGGGCAGGGCGTCGGGGGCGTCCGGGCTGTCGGCCGCGGCGGTGCCGACCGGGAGCAGCAGCCCGGAGGCCAGGACGCCCGCGGCGACCGTTCCGGCCACCGTCCTCGCCGCGCGGGTCGCCGTCCTCACGCGAGGCTGCCGATCCGCTCGACCGGGATGTCCTGCGGCAGCAGCAGGCTGAGTTCGTCCAGGTCGGCCACGTCGAGCCGGGACAGCCGGCCGGCCTGGCGGGTGATCATCGCCTCCAGCACCTGCCGGGCGAAGCGCCCGTTGCCGAAGGAGCGGTCGCGCGGGACGGCGCCGAACAGGGTGCCGAGCGCGGCGAGGGTCTCCGGGGCGCAGGTGTAGCCGGCCGTCTCGGCCTGTACCCGGACGATGGTGACGAGTTCGTCGTCCGCGTAGTGGTCGAAGGTGATCTCCCGGGAGAACCGGGAGGCGAGGCCGGGGTTGGAGGCGAGGAAGCCGCGCATCTCCTCCTGGTAACCGGCCACGATCACCACGACCTCGTCGCGGTGGTCCTCCATCAGCTTCATCAGGGTGTCGACCGCCTCCTGCCCGAAGTCCCCGCCGGAGCCGTTGCGGGGGGTGAGGGTGTACGCCTCGTCGATGAACAGCACGCCGCCGCGGGCGCGTTCGAAGGCGTCCCGGGTGAGTTGGGCGGTGTGGCCGATGTAGCGGCCGACCAGGTCGGCGCGGGCGGTCTCGACGAGCTGGCCGGAGGGCAGGACGTCGAGTTCGGCGAGGAGTTCGCCGTAGAGCCGGGCGACGGTGGTCTTGCCGGTGCCGGGCGGGCCGGAGAACACCAGGTGGTGGCTGATGGTGGCGGCGGGCAGTCCGGCCTCGATCCGGCGCCGGGTCTGCTTGGTCAGGTTGACCAGGTCCTCGACCTGTTCCTTGGCCGCGGCGAGGCCGACCATGGCGCGCAGCCGGTCGAGCAGGCCGGGCTCCTCGGGCCGTTCCTCGCCGGCGGCGGCCGCGGCGGCCTCCTCGCCGACGTCGGCGGGCAGCAGCCGGGTGAGCGCCTCGTTGTCGAAGTCCGCCAGTTCGGCGAGCCGGGAGGCCTGCCGGTCGACCATCTCCTCGAACACCTTGCGGGCGGCGCGGCCGTTGCCGAAGTCGGCGCCCTTGGGCATCCGGTCGAAGTGCGCGGCGAGCGCCTCCCGGGTGCCCTCGGCGAGCTCGTAGCCGTGCCCGGCCGCGGCGTGCTCGACGATCGTGGTGAGCTCGTCGTCGCTGTAGTTGCGGAACTCCACGGTGCGGCTGAACCGGGAGGCCAGGCCGGGGTTGGAGGCCAGGAACTCGCGGATCTCGGCCTCGTACCCGGCGACGATGACCACCAGGTCGTCGCGGTGGTCCTCCATCAGCTTGACCAGGGTGTCGATGGCCTCCCGGCCGAAGTCCGGCCCGCTGCCGCCGGAGCCGGCGGACAGGGTGTACGCCTCGTCGATGAACAGCACCCCGCCGAGGGCCTCCATCACCACCTCGGTGGTCTTCAGGGCGGTGCCGCCGATGATCGAGGCGACCAGGTCGGCCCGGGCGACCTCGGTCAGGTGGCCGCTGCGCAGCACGCCGAGTTCGGCGAGGATCGCGCCGTAGAGCCGGGCGACGGTCGTCTTGCCGGTGCCGGGCGGCCCGGCGAAGACCAGGTGGCGGCTCATCGGCAGGGCGGGCAGTCCGGCCTGCTCCCGGCGGCGGGCCAGCTTGTTGAGGTTGACCAGGGTGGCGACCTGCTCCTTCACGCCCTGCAGCCCGACCAGGGTCTGGAGGACGGCCTGCGGGCCCTGCGGCCCGGCCGGGGCCGTCCCGGGGCCGTCGGCGCCCTCGGCCGGGGCGTCCGTCCCGTCGCCGGCGGGGGAGTCGCCGGATCCGGCGGCGGCGACGGCGGCCGTGCCGTGGGCGTCCGGCGAGCGGTTGTCGCGGCTGTCGAGGTTCTCCAGCGCGAGGCGGTCGGTCGGCTCGGTCTGCCGCAGCCCGGCGCCCTGGTTCTCGGCGGCCACGCAGTCGGTGAGCCGGGCAGGCTCCACGGACTCGGAGCGCAGCCCGTCCACGGTGTTGTCGCAGAGCTGGCAGGCGGTCAGGGTGGCGCGGGCGCCGGGCAGCAGGTGCAGCCCGTGCCGCCGGTTGGTCCGCATCCGGGTGCGGGTGGCGGTCAGTTCGCCGCCGTGCTCGACGCTCGCGCCGTCCGTCGCGTTGTCGGCGGACTCGACGTCGCGCAGGGTGGCGACGCCCTCGGCGCCGACCGAGATCCCGCAGGATCCGCTGCCGCGCACCAGGCTGCCGCCGAGGTAGGTGTTGGCGCCGTCGGAGATCCGCACCCCGTGGCCGCCCGCGTCGACGACGGTGACGTCCTCCAGCCGGCCGCGGCCGTCGCGCAGCACCTCGATGCCGTGGCCGCCCGCGGCGGTGACGGTGCTGCGGCGCAGCAGCGGGTTGGCGCCGTCACGCACCACGATGCCGACGCCGGCGGCGTCGCGGACCTCCAGCCGGTCGAACTCGGCGGCGCTCTCCCCGGTGAGTTCGACGCCGTCGGTGCCGGCGTCGCGCACCACCGCCCGCACCAGGCCGGGCCCGGCCGACTCGCCGACGTGGATGCCGGCCTGGGCGGGGGCGGTGACCTCGCAGTCCTCCAGGGTGCCGCGGGCCCGCCCGGTGATGTGCAGGCCGTGGCCCTGGGGGCGGACGGCACGGCAGCGGCGCAGCAGCGGGTCGGTGCCGTTGGTGAGGACGTAGCCGTGGCCGCGCACGGCGGTGACGGTGCAGTCCTCCAGGACGACCCGGGCGGTGGAGCCGACGAAGACGCCGAGCGCGCTGTCCCGGATCTCGGTGCGCAGCAGGCGCGTGCTGCTCTGCTCCTCCAGGGCGACGGCGGGCTTGTCGGTGGCGGAGATCTCGCAGTCCTCGACGACGCCGCGAGACTCGCCGTTGGCGCACAGGCCGTTGCCGCGGGCGTCGCGCAGCACGCAGCGCCGGACGGTCGGGTTGGCCCGCTCGCCGATGACCACGGCCGAGGTGCCCAGGTGTTCGATGACGCTGTCCTCGATCACGCTGGTGCCGGTGGAGGTCTCCACCAGTCCGGCGCCGGCCGGGTTGGTCACCCGGCTGCCGCGCATGGCGAGTTCGCCCTGCTGGCGGGTGAGCACGGCGGTCCACGCGTTGCCGATCACCTCGCAGTCCTGCATGGCGAGTTGGCCGCGCGGGACGTCGACGGCGGGCAGGTCGTCGTCCTGCCCCTGGAGCACCAGGCCGGTGAGCTGGACGGCCTCGGTGAGCACCTGGACCACCGAACCGCGCCGCGGGCTGATCCGCACGCTGCCCCGGACGTCCTCCGCGGTGATGCTCACCACCTTGGTGAGCACCAGGTTCTCGTCGTACCGGCCGGGGCGGACGGAGATCACCGCGCCGCTTCGGGCAGCCTGGAGGGCTTCGCCGATCGTGCGGTAGGAGCCGGGCTCCCGCTGCTCCGCGCAGACCGTCAGCACCGGGCGCGACATGCGTGGGGTTCCCTTCGTCGTGGGGCGTTGTGGTTCGGTGGTACGGGTGTCGGTTCGGGCGGCGGGTCAGGCCGTGCAGGTGGCCCGGACGGCGCCGGCGGCGTGGTGGGCGTAGGTCTTGGTGCTTCCCGACCAGTCCAGGCCGCGGCTGTGCAGGGTCAGCGAGATCGGGCCGCGGTAGGTGAACGGGCCCTGGTTGACCCAACTCCCCCGGCTGGCGGTCTGGTTGATGCTGAAGGAGCCGACCTGCCCGCCGCCGCTCTGCACCGTGTAGTAGCTCGGGTTGCCGCCGACCTGCTTCACGTTGCCGCTGCCCGGGATGTAGACGGACAGGGTGCAGCTGGAGACCTTGTCCACGGTGAAGGTCCAGACCACCGAGTTGCCGCCGTCGTCCTTGTTGGCGTCCCCGGACATCGGCATCGAGGCGTAGGTGCCGTTGCAGCCGTCGCCGCTGTAGCCACCGGAGTTGTTGCGCCAGCCGCTGTCGCCCTGGTCGAACCAGCCGTTGGTCTTGTACTGGCCGCCGTTCGAGCAGTACGGGCCGGCGATCACGGTGACCGGTGCGGGCGGCTTGGCGGCGGCCGGGGGCGCGGGCTGGTTCGGGGCGGGCTGGTTGGGGGCCGGCTGGTTCGGCGCGGGCTGGTTGGGGGCCGGGTTGGCGCCGCCACCGGAACCGCCCGAACCGCCGGAGGCCGATCCGCCCGACGCGGCCGCCTTCCAGCGGACCCTCCGGGCTTCGTTCTTTCGTGTTTCCAGCTTATCAGATGTTTTCCGCTCCGTTTCCGGGGCTTCGTTCA
>NZ_JBEZUT010000455.1:0-5314 GCF_040636595.1 Kitasatospora sp. NPDC036755 | reverse complement strand
CCGTCCACACCGGCGACGCGGCCCGCACCCGGGCGAGCGGTCTGGCGGTCGTCGGCGAGCGGATCGCCGCCGTCGGGCACGACGAGGTCCGTGAGAGTGCCTCGACCTGGAGCTCGCCCTCGGCCGGCACCGGACGGCCGTCCCCGAACTGACCGCTCTGGTCGCCGACCACCCGCTGCGGGAGCGCTTCACCGGCCAGCTGATGCGGGCCCTGCACGGCTCCGGGCGCACCCCCGAGGGGCTCGCCGTCTACCGCCGGTTCACGGACCGGCTGGCCGACGAACTCGGGCTGGACCCGGGGCCGGAGCTGCGCACGCTGCACCTGGAACTGCTCGCCACCGAACCGGTCCCGGCCGCCCCGCCCCGAACCGCGGACGCCGCCGCCCCTCCCCCGGCCGTACCGCCCGCGACGACCCCGCCCCCGGCCGCCGCACACCACCCGCCACCCGCCCAACTCCCGCCCGCCCTGGCCACCTTCGTCGGCCGCGAACCCGAACTGCGCGCCCTGGACGCCCTGCTCGCCACCCCGGAGGCCGGGCGCCCCGGCACGACGGCGGCCACCGGGCCGGCCACCGGGCCGACCACCGGCTTGTGCCTGGTCTCGGGCCCGGCCGGGGTCGGCAAGACCACCCTCGCCGTCGACTGGGCGCACCGCGCCCGGAAGCGGTTCCCGGACGGCCAGCTCTACGCCGACCTGCACGGCTACTCCGTCGACGCGCCGCTCGCCCCGCGCACCGTACTGGCCCGCTTCCTGCGCGCCCTCGGCGTACCCGGCGACCGGATCCCGGCGGCGGCGGACGAGGCGGCCGCGCTCTACCGCTCCCGGCTGGCCGACCGCCGGCTGCTCGTGGTCCTCGACAACGCCCGCGACGCCGAACAGGTCCGCCCGCTGCTGCCGGGCGCCCCGGGCTGCCGCACGGTGGTCACCAGCCGCACCCGGCTCGACGGGCTGACCGTCCGCAACGGCGCCCGGCCACTGGTGCTCGACGTCCTGCCCGCCGACCGGGCACTGGACCTGCTCGCCCGCATCGTCGGCGAACACCGCACCCGCGCCGAGCCGCGGGCCGCCGCCGAACTGGCCGACGCCTGCGGCCGGCTGCCCCTCGCCCTGGCCGTCACGGCGAGCCGCCTCGCCGCCTCACCGGACCGCAGCCTCGCCGACCACGCCGCCGAACTCCGCGACGCGGAAAACCGGTTGAGCGCCCTCCAGATCGACGGCGACGACACCTCGGCCGTGCGCGCCGCCTTCGACCTCTCCTACCGCTCACTGCCCGGAGAGGCCCGGAGCCTCCTGCGGCTGCTGGCCCTGCTCCCGGCCGTCGGGATCGGCCCCGACGAGGCCGCCGCCCTGGCCGGCGCCCCGGTCACCGCCGTCCGGCCCGTCCTCGACCGGCTGGCCACCGCCCACCTGCTCACCGTCGAGGAGCGGGACCGCTACCGGCTCAACGACCTCCTGCGCCTGTACGCCGACGAACGCTGCTCCGTCGAGACGACCGCCGCCGAGCGCCGCGACGCCCTGGTGCGCCTCGGCACCTGGCACCTCCACCGCGGCCGCGCCCCCGCCTTCCTCCCCGCCCACCCCGCCGAGGACCACCCCCGCGGCCCGGGCCACCACCATCTGCACGCCTGGGCCGAGGTCGACCGCCTGGCCGCCGAGGCCGCCGCCTCGACCCCACCGCCACCACCCCCCGACGCCCCGCCACCCGCCTGACGCCCCCGCCCCCACCGGGGACCAGGAACTGCGCGCGGCCTCAGTACGTCGGGCAGATGTACTTGCGGACCGCCGCCAGGATCAGGGTGGACTTCTCCGACCCGAAGCCCCCCGGGTGCTTGGCCGAGGTGAACCGCTGGTTCGTCAGGTCGACCAGCTTCGGCTGGTCCTTCGGCCACTCGGAGACCGACGTGCACTGGTCACGGCCCCGCGAGACCACCCGGTCCGGCTTGTTGTCGACGATCTCCGGGTCGATCGCCGTCAGCGCGGCGACGTACGCCGCGGTGGTCGCGGCGTCCGGCTTCGGCGGCGGTCCACTGGGCTTCACCGCGCCGGAGGCGGCCGGGGCGGCGGGCTGCGCGGCCGTCGGTGCCGCGGGCGTCTCGGGTGCGGCAGGCGCCGCGGGCGCCGAACTCGGCTGAGTGGCGGTCTTCGAGGCCGACGAGCCGGCCTTCGAGCCGGCCTTCGGGCTGTCGTCGGTCGAACCGGAGCAGGCCGTCAGCCCGACGGCGAGCAGTCCTGCCACGAGCCCTATGGCAGTGGTACGGGTACGCATGGTCCCCCCTGGAGCGAGATCGTTCGTGCGGAGGTGACCCTAGCGGCCCGACCCGACTCGCGGTGACGGCATGCCGGGTCGTGATCGTTTCGGGACCTCGCGCGGCGCCCCGCACTCGACGGAACGCCTCCCCCGGGCCGCTACAGCCACCCGCGCCGGGCGGTCTTCAGGCCCGCCTCGAAGCGGCTCGCCGCGTCCAGCCGCTCCATCACGGCGGCCATCTGCCGCCGGACGGTCCGTACCGAGACGCCGAGCCGCTTGGCCGCCGCGTCGTCCGTGAGCCCGGTGGACAGCAGGCGCAGCAGTTCGCGCTCCCCGGCGGTCAGGGCCGGCGCCGCGGCCCCGTCCTGTTCCTCGACGATCGGGGCGGCCGTCTCCCAGGCGTGTTCGAACAGGGCGACCAGGGAGGCGACGATGGCCGGTTCCCTGGTGCACAGGGCGCCGGCCCTGGTGTTCTCCGGGTCGATCGGCACCATGGCCGTGCTCCGGTCGAAGACGAGCATCCTCGGGGGCAGCACCGGCGCGGTGCGCACCCGGCCGCCGAGGCCGACCATCCAGTGGGCGTAGTCGAGGGTCTCCGGGGCGTGGCGGATGCTGTCCTGGTAGATGGTGCGCAGGCTGACACCACGTCGCAGGGCGTCCTCGTCGAGCGGCCGGGACGCGGCCAGGCCGGCCGCGGACTGGGCACCGCCGGGCATCACCGCCAGGACCTCGGTGGTCAGCCGGGCGGTCAGCGACTCCAGCTTGTCCTGGACGGCGTCCAGGCCGAGCAGCCGTTCCCGGCCACCCACCGGGGTGTCCGTCCGGAGCTTCGCGTACTCGCCGAGGGCGCGTGCGACGGCGGCCTTGGAGGCGGCCAACTCCTCCTGTCGGCGCGCGAGTTCCTCCTCCTGGCGGCGCAGCAGGATTTCCAGGCCGCGCTCCGGGCTGACCGGCCGCAGAGTGCCGGGCCGTTCGCGGGAGCTCCGCAGCAGGGTGAGGTCGGCGAGCTGGTCGAGGGCGGCGCGCACCGCGCTCTCGCGCAGGCCCAGCCGGTCGCAGAGTTCCGCCACCCCGCCTTCGGGGTCGGCGACCATTTCCCGGTAGACGGCTTCCGCGGTGGCGTCCAGCCCCAGCAGTTCCAGCACTTCACGACCCCTGATCCCCGTGGACGATTCCGTATGCCCGGTCGGCCCGGAGCAGATCCTTCCCCCGGCCGGAACACCCCCGCAAGGGCATGATCCGGTCAAGCGCCCGTCCCCCACCGCTGTTCGGCGCGGTGTTGCAGCATGCCGCCTGTCCTGATCCCGCCCCCGAATTCGCTTCCCGCAGCGGGGGGCTGAACGGAAGGATTCGCTGTGCGCGCATTCCCCGAATTTCCGGACACCCGGAACTGCGGTCTCCCTCAACGCAGTTCCCGCACGGAACAGGACTCCGACCTGTCCGTCCGCCCGTTCGCCGCCGCCCTCCTGACCCTCGCCGTCCTCCTGACCCTCGCCGTCCTCCTGACCCTCGCCGCGGCCGGATCCGCCGCACCGGCCCTCGCCGCCGTCCGGCGGACGCCGAGGTCCGGTCCGCGCTGTGGGCGCGCGCCGGCCCGGCCGACGGTCTGGAGCACGTGCGCGCCCTCGCCGTGCCGGACGGCGTCGGGCTGGTGCTCCACGTCCGCGCCCCCGACGAGACGGCGGCCCGGTCGAGGGCGCGGGGCCTGCTGGCCCGGGCCCTGGCGGCCTCCGGCCGGCTCCCCTGCGGGCTCCGCTAGCGGCGCCGGGCGCCGACCACCGGTGACCGGGCGTCTGCACCCCCGGCACCCGGCCTTCACTCCCTGCGCACCGTTTTCACGCCGCGCGCCCCACCGTCGCGCCCCACCGTCGCGCGCGCTTTCCGTTCTTCCGGACGCTTTTCGACCGGTCCGGCCCGTCCCGGAGATTGGCCGGTTCATTACTGGCGCTTTACCCCGGCATGGCCGATCCGGCCGGCAGCCACGGGGTGATCTTCACCTTCGGGATCCGGCGCTCCAGCCACTGGTGGGTGCCGGACCGTCCGATCTACCGGGTGAACCCGCGGTACTGAGCCGCGGCGGGCACCTGAAGGACGTTCCACCGACGAAGGCCGGGTAGCGGCCGGGCCCGGGGTGATCCCCCGGGCCCGGCCATTCGCGCGTACCGATGATCATTTTCCGGCGTAGGCTCTCGGCTGATCACAGGGGCAGGAGAGGAAAGCCATGGGCCAGAAGATCATCCGGTTCTCGGACCTGACCGGACAGCACGCGCAGGACGACGGGGAGCTGGTGCGGGTGGTGGTGCTCCGGCACCCCGACCTGACGGGCGGTCCGGTCGAGATCGACGCGCTCGCCGGGGAGTTGGGCGGCGTGCGGGAGCTGGCGCTCGACCTCGTCACGATCGAGCTGCACCACCCGGACCGGGCGGAACCGCAGACGGTCGTGATGGAGGCCGAGACCTTCGACCGGCTGGCCTCGGCCGCCCCGATGGCCGAGGTGCTGCGCGCCGCCAGGCCGGCCGCCCGGCGCGCCGAGTCCGAGGCGGCCGCCGCCGCGCACCGGGAGCGGGTCAACTACGCCAGCCTGGAACACGCCGGCCGTCCGCACAAGGGCCGCACCACCGAGGCGGAGAAGCAGCTCGTCCAGCAGAACCTGGACAAGATCAACGAGCGGCTCGCCGCGGAGGGTGTCCGCACGATCGACCCGGAGAACGTCGAGCACGCGACCCGGTACGGCCTGGACGTCCTGGCCCGGGAGACCGGTGTGATGTTCGGCTGAGCCGCCCCGGACGGCCCGACGCGCCGCTCGGCGGCGGTGGCTGCCGCCGAGCGGGCGACCGCCGGGCAGGTGAAACCCCGCCGCCACCACTCGTGTCGCCGACCGCGCCCGCGCGGTGACCGCTGGACTGCGCACCATGCGACTTCCATTCCGGACCGGGCGGATCGCCACGGTCCTGGCGCTGGTGGCGGGCTCGCTGCTGAGCAGCAGTGTGCTGGCTCCACCGGCCCAGGCCGCGATCTCCTTCACCAAGAGCGTGGACAAGTCGACCGTCTCCCCGGGGGAGAAC